>JAIVIH010000214.1 GCA_020200615.1 Actinomycetota bacterium
GTAGACCTGGGAGGAGGCCATGGAGCGGTGGCCGAGAAGCTCGGCGATCTCGTCCAGTGCTCCGCCGGCGTCGGCCACGTTGCTGGCGAAGGCGTGGCGCAGCTGGTGCGGCGCAACTGGGGCATCGAGGCCGGCGCGCCTCGATGCCGCCCGGAGCAGCTCGTTGATGGCGTCCGGGCGCATCGGCGCCCCGACCGGCCCTCGGAAAAGGTTCACCAACAGGAAGTCGCTGCTGGACGCGACGGGTTGGTCGAGCCGCTCGAGCGTGTAGGTGTCGAGCGCCCGGACCACGAGGGCGTCGAGGGGGACGACTTGTTGGCGACGCGACTTCGCCCAGGCCTCGTTCGGGTTGTCCCGTCGGGTGACGTGCACGTGGGCGCCTTCGACGTCACAGCCGAGTCGGCGGGAGTCGCCGGCAGGGTGGACATCGCTGCGCCGCAGTCCGCACAGCTCGCCCCGGCGCAGCCCGGCCCTGGCCATGAGCACGACGACGAGGCGGTCACGCGCCGATCGGCACGCGTAGAGCAGCGCCACGCGCCGGGCTCGATGGCTTGACGTTCCACCGGCTGCGGCACTCGGCCGGCCACATGATGCGCGCGAGGTCGGCGTTCCTCTGGAAGTGATCCAGCGGCGCTTGGGCCACGCTTCTATTCGCACGACGGCCGACATCTACGGGTCGCTTCCCGAGCGGGTGGACCGGGCCGTAGCGGATCAGCTGGACGCTCTTCCGAGTGTCCCGCGCTGAGTCCAAGCGCCCGGTTGCCGAGGGCGGCCAGGGTTAAGGCTGTTGCCAGGCAGCCGCATCGGGGTCACGGGCTCACGGAACGGCCTCACAGAGCATCGGAACCGGCTCGACGGAGCCCGGTGACCGAACCAAGCGCAGGCACGGGCCCCCCAGTGGCCTCGGCGTGACCGCCTTGGTCAGAGCTCGACCGCAATTCTTGTGGTGCAGCCGTGGTGCAGAAAACGGCACAACAAGTTATCCACAGGCGTCTGACGACTCGTAAATGCCCTGACCAGGACTTATACGGGTGGAGGTGAGCGGACTCGAACCGCCGACTTCCACGTTGCGAACGTGGCGCTCTACCAGCTGAGCTACACCCCCGGCGAAGGGCCGAGGTTAGCCGACCTCTGTTGGACCAGGGCCCACGCGTCCCTCGATGGCGGCCTGGAGGCGGGCCTGCAGGACGGTCGTGGTTAGGTCACCGCGGGTGCGCTCGAGCACGGCACGCAGGGCGTCCACATGGCGGCGGAGCCCTCCGGTGAGGGCGTCGGGATAGTCCATGGACACCAGGAGGCCGTAGACCTCGTCCATGGCCGCCACCAGGGCGGTGGCCTGCCCGAGCTCGCCTTCGCGGAGGCGGTCGAGGATGTGGCGACGGAGCTCGGTGCTCGCTTCGGACAGGCCGCCGAGCCAGGACGGGATGCCCACGGCCAGATCCCCGTAGGAGGGGAGTTCACCCCCCGTCACGAGGGCAGCCGTGAGGCGCGCCTCGGCGTATTCCTTCTCGGCGTCGTGCAGGGGCCCGGCAGGGGCCCGGCGGCGGCCAGGGCGGGATGGGGGCGGAGAGCCTCCTGCGCCTCTCTGAGCGAACTCTCGGCCTCGTCGGCCAGCTCGCCCGCCCGGGCCATGTCCAGCCCGTGGACGGCCCGGATGGAGCTTCCGCAGGAGCGGATGGTTCGCCGGCAGGCCACCAGCGCCTTCTCCCGCGCCGCGTGAGCTGCGTCGAGGTGGCGGCGGAGCGAGCCGGATAGGGCGGCGAGCTCGTCGCCCCGGCTCACGGAGAAGGCCGGAGTGGCTAGTTGGCGGACCGGCGGAGCAGAGCGGGCTCAGCGAGCCAGCCGGACTCCGGGTCCATCCACCGACCCTCGGCCTCCAGGCCGGCCTCGTGCCGGCGGGGGACGGGAAGGAGGCGGACCTTCAGGTCACGCTCGCTGGCCAGGTTGCGCTGCCGGACGAGAAGCCCGACGTAGCCGATGAGCAGGAAGTCGGCGGCCACGTGGACGAGCCACAGCATCCTCAGGGCAGGGATGGCTCCGAGCACGAAGGTGATTCCGGCGGCTACGAGGAGGGCCATGAAGATGTCGCGCCGGCGCTGGCGGGCGCTGCGGCGAACCACGGCGGTAGGAACTCCGAAGGCCGCGGGGCGCACGAGGGGTTGGGAGATGGGGTCGACCAGCGAGACGTGCCGGTGCGCCGCCGGAAGGATCCCCGAGGGGAGCGAGTTGGCATGGCGGGTGCTCCGCGGTCCGGCCCGACGCAGCACCGCAAGCTGGCGGTGAAAGGCGGTGATGGAGTCCGCTGGGCGCCCCTCGGCCCTGTTGCGCAAGACAGGCGGGATGAGAACTGCGGCCCAGATAGCGGCGAGGATTAGGAGAACCAACGTCGTCACGCTCCTCGACCTTCCTTTATCTCGCTTAGACCGTACAGGAGAACCAATCGCAGAACGCGGATGGTCCGGGGAAGTGCCGCCAGGCCCCCCTTACTAGTCGACGGGGGCGGTCCGGGGCAAGCCCTCGGGACCGATCTCGCCGCGGTAATCGGAGGTGGAGCCGCCTATTCCTCCACCGGCCGCCGGTAGATGCCGGACCGGCCGCCGGTCTTCTCCCAGAGGGTGAGCTCGGACACCACCATCGACCGGTCGACGGACTTGCACATGTCGTAGACGGTCAGCGCCGCGACCGCGCAGGCGGTCAGCGCCTCCATCTCGACGCCGGTGCGGTCGACCGTCTCCACCTGGGCTTCGACCTCCAAATGGTCATCGCCGATGGTGAACCCTACGAACACTGACCCCACCAGCAACGGGTGGCACAGGGGGATCATGTTGGCCGTCTGCTTGGCCGCCTGGATCCCCGCCACCCGGGCGACCGCCAGCACGTCGCCCTTGGTGATGGCGTTGCTGGCGATGAGGTTGGTGGTCTCGGGCTTCATCAGGACCCGGCAGCGGGCGACGGCCCGCCGGTGGGTGGCGTCCTTCGGGGTGACGTCGACCATCCGGGCCCGCCCGAGTGGATCGAGGTGGGTCAGCCCGCGTTCGCTCAACGGGCCACCGCCGTCGGCGGCTGCCCCGCTGAGCGGGGCCCTGTTCTCATTGGTTCGCTCGCCTCCAGCTCCCTCACGGAGGCAGTGTAGAGGCAAGCCTCCGGGGCAGGTCAGGCCGGGTCGAGGAGGATGACCTCGACGGTGTCGCCCTGCTGCACGCCGTCGCCGTCGGGAACGAAGGCGAGAGCGTTGGCTGTGGCCAGGGCGGCCAGCACGTGGG
>JAIVIH010000215.1 GCA_020200615.1 Actinomycetota bacterium
GAGGTGGATGAGAGAGCCCACGCCGGTGACGAAGAGAGCCATAGTGATCGACAGCGGATCGACCAGGAACCCCACGTCTACGTTGAGGGCGCCGGCCGGAACCCACGTGAACAGCGACTGGGTGAAGCTGCGGTGGTGCTCGTCCTGACCGAGCAGGTCGAAGAACACGAGGGCCGTCACCAGGAACGAGGCGACCATCATCGCCGTGGCCAGCCAGCCCGCCTTGGGGTCGCCCAGCTTGCGCCCCGCCACCAGCAAAATGAGGAAGCCGGTCAGGGGAAGGGCAGGGATCACCCAGACGGCGTCAAGCATGTCGGCCGTAGTCTTTCCTGACAGCCCCGGCTGAACAACTCTTTCCCTCTAAGGTGGCTCGGTGAGTTCGTACGCGTCGGCTGGAGTCGACGAGCAGCGGGAGCAATCGGCCTTCGCGGCGGTCATGCGACCATGGCTGGAGAAGACCCGGATCGCCAACCCTGGCGTGCGGGTGACCAGCGGGATCGGGTCCGGCCACTTCGCCAGCGTCCTGGAGCTGGGCGGTATCGGAGGCCCTTCGATCGCGGTGACCACCGATGGCGTCGGCACCAAGATCCTGCTGGCCCGTCAGGCCGGCCGCTACGAGTCGGTGGGGATCGACTGCGTGGCCAACAACGTCAACGACCTCATCTGCGTAGGCGCCGACCCGGTCGCCCTCGTGGACTACATCGCCCTCGATGCAGTCGACGAGGCCGTGCTCGGCGAACTGGCCCGGGGCCTGTTCATGGGTGCCGACCTGGCCGGAGTGGCCATCGTGGGCGGCGAGATCGCCCAGGTCGCCTCGCTGCTGGCGGCGCGGGCCGGGCCCGACGAGGGACCGGTGTTCGACCTCGTGGGAACCGCCGTGGGCGTGATGCCCGCTGGGTCGGTCGTGCTCGATGGGTCGGCCGTGGCGCCGGGTGACGTGGTCGTGGGCCTGCGCAGCTCGGGCCTCCACAGCAACGGGTACTCCCTGGCCCGCCGGGCCCTCTTCGACGTGGCGGGGTTGCCGCTCGACCAGGGGTTGGCCGACGCCCTGCTCGAGCCCACTCGGGTGTACGTCGCGGCGGCTCGGGCACTGTGGGCGGCGAACGTCCCTCTGCACGGGATGGTCCACATCTCCGGTGGCGGCCTGTTGAACGTGTTGCGGCTGGCCGCGCCGGTCGGATACCGGCTCGACTCGCTGCCGGAGCCTCCGGCTGTGTTCGAGCTGATCCGGTCGTCGGGCGACGTGCCTCTGGCCGAGCTGTACTCCACCTTCAACATGGGCATCGGGCTGTGCGTCGTGGTGCCCGAGGAGGCGGCGGACGCCGCCCTCGCCGCGGTAGCCGCGGCTGGGGAGCAGGCCTCGGTGATCGGACGGGTGGTCGAGGGACCCGACCGGCGGGTGGAGCTCCCGGCCATGGGCCTGGTCGGTCGAGGCGACGCCTTCAAGTAACCCATTGCCCGGAGCGAAAGCACATGATATGCACTAGATGGTGCGGGTGCTTCCGGCGCGAATCCTGGTTGCGGTTGCGGTCCTGAGCCTCGTCGCCTGCTCTGACGACCCCACTGTGGACCCGCCCTCGGCCACGGTCGGCACCGAGGCTCCGTCCACGACGTCCGCCGACCCCTATGCCGTCCCCGCGGTGATCGACGAGGCCTACGTGAACCGTGTTCTGGCCGGCCTGGACGCTGCCGTGGGGGAGGTCGTGAGGTTGGTGGTGAGCACCAAGTCGATCCCCCCAGAAGCAATCGATCGCCTAAAGGCGATC
>JAIVIH010000216.1 GCA_020200615.1 Actinomycetota bacterium
GGGCAGCACCATTGACGCGGGGATGATGAGGTTCTTGAGGGGTTGCTGCTCGACGCTGTAGGCGACGCCGGCGTCCTCGAGGGCGGAAGTCACCCGGGAGAAGATGGTCTCCCGCCCGGCAGCCACCGCCAGCCAGTAGCGGCCGCGGTCGTAGGTGCCCTTGATGCGGTTGTCGGATTCGAGGATGACGGCTGTCTGGACCCGGCCCTGGCGCAGGAGGGTGATGTACTGGTCGATGCGCAGCTCCCGCCCGTCGGTGCGGGGGCTCGACCACCACAGCAGGGTGGCGTAGAAGCCGATGAGCACGGGGAGCGCGGCCACGGCGAAGAACCGGGCGCGCTTGCGAGCCTTGTCCCGGTCTTCGACGTCCGGCACCGGAGTGCCGGGTCCCTTGTTGTCCTTGCGGGCCATCGGCGAATGACCCTAGCGGTCAGATGCCCTCTTTGCGGGCGCGCACCACAAGCGTGCGCGGGACCCACAGAAAGGCCTCCCGCCAGTGCGGGCTGTGGGGGCCGTCCGCCTGCGATTCCGGCTCCAGTAGGACGTCGACCCGGAAGTTGTTTCGGGTCAGGCCCATGAAGAGGTCGGACAGCGTGTGGTGCTGGTCGCCGAACGGTGTCTCACCCAGCTCGTCGACCGGTGACCGGTCGAAGTAGGACCGCCTGATGAGCAAGGGCTGGGCGGGGTCGTCGTCGTCGATGATGTCGTAGGCCGGGTGAGGGATGGAAAAGATAAGGGGCTGGCCCTGCTTCAGTACCCGGTGCACCTGGCGGAAGACCCGGTTCAGGTCGGACACGGTGTTGAACGCCCACGCCGAGAACACCAGGTCGGCGCTGTCGGCCCGCATGAAGGCCAGGTCGGCCAGATCGCCCTGGTGCAGCTCGACCTTGACCTTCTCCCGCTCGCATCGCTTCCGGGCCGCAGCCAGCTGCTCGGCCGACGGGTCGAGGCCGATGGCGTGGGCGCCCTGCCGGGCGAAGGCGACCGCAGCCTGCCCGGTGCCGCATCCGAGGTCCAGGACGCGCTTCCCGCTCACGCTGCCGAGCAGCCGGAGCTCGGTCTCGGTGCTGGTGTCAGGCCCGTAGTGGACGGCGTCCGACCCCGAGCCCAGATCGGGGATCTGGCGGTTCCAGCCGGTGGCCATCCCGGAAATACTGCCCCAGGACGCGTTGCTACCGCCCGGATGTCTAGCTGGCGGGTGGGGCAACTATCGAGGGCGACCCGGGCGCAGCGGATGGCGTCGATGATCACGCCGGCCGAGTTGGGGGAGTCCCACACCTCGAGCTTCAGCTCGAGGTTCAAGGGCACGTCTCCGAAGTTGCGGCCCTCCAACCGGATGAACGCCCACTTGCGGTCCTCCAGCCAGGGGACGTGGTCGCTGGGACCGATGTGGACATCGTCGGCGGCGATGCCGTTGTCGAGCTGGCTGGTGACGGCCTGGGTCTTGCTGATCTTCTTGGACTCCAGCCGCTCCCGCTCCAACATGTTCTTGAAGTCCATGTTCCCGCCCACGTTCAGCTGGTAGGTGCGGTCGAGGACCAGCCCGCGGTCCTCGAACAGGCGGGCCAGGATGCGGTGGACGATGGTCGAGCCCACCTGGCTCTTGATGTCGTCGCCGATGATGGGAACGCCGGCGTCGGTGAACCTCTGAGCCCACACGGGGTCGGAGGCGATGAAGACGGGGATGGCGTTCACGAAGGCCACGCCTGTCTCCAGGCAGGCGGCGGCATAGTGCTTCTGCGCCGCCTCCGAGCCCACCGGCAGGTAGGAGACGAGGACGTCGGCCTCGGTGTCCCGGAGAACCTCGGCCACGTCGACGGGCGCGGCCGGAGACTCCTCGATGGTCTGGCGGTAGTAGTGGCCCAGGCCATCCAGGGTGGGGCCCCGCTGCACGGTCACGCCCAGCTCGCCCACGGGGGCGAAGCGAATGGTGTTGTTCTGGCTCGAGAAGATGGCCTTCCCGATGTCCAGGCCAACCTTCGCGGCATCGACATCGAATGCCGCCACGACCTCGACGTCACGGACGTGGTACCCGCCCAGGACGACGTTCATCAGGCCGGGTACCGCATCGGCCGGGTCGGCGTCCTTGTAGTACTCGATGCCCTGGATCAGGGAGCTGGCGCAGTTGCCGACCCCGGCAACGGCCAAACGGATAGCTCTCGTCACGTGTGGTTTCTCCTTGTAGGCGGGGCCGGCGCGGCCGCAGGCCACGGGCTCCCGGGGGTTTCTTCAGACAGGTTCTGCTTCTCTCGCGTGATGAGGGCGTCCAGCCACGAGATGTCGCGCTCGGTCGCCTCGGTGTCGTGGTCGACCAGCGAGCGCATGTAGGCGTCCATCCGCTCGCGCCCGGAGCGGACCTTGTTGCGGGTGCGGGCCAGGCGCTCGACGAGCTGGGCCCGGCGGCGCTCGAGCAACCCGATCCGGGCCTCGGGCGCCAGGTACCGGCAGAAGGCGAGCTTGAGGTTGAAGGAACGGTCGTCGTCGCCGGTGGGGGAGTCGGCACCCAGCAACTCTCCGAACAGGGCCTCGCCCCGGGCCGTGATCCGGTAGACCTTGCGCACCCTCGACGACCGGGGCTCGGTCCGGCGGCTACTTCCCCGTCCGAGCCGGAAGGCGGCGGCCTCACCGGCGATCGACCCGGTCATGGGGATGACGGTGGGGGGCGAAGTGGCGGCCGGCGTCTCTGCCGCCTGGACCGCTCCGGCCGACTGCAGCCGGGCGAGCGCGGGATATAGCGAACCGAAGGACACGCTGGACAGCGGCCCCAGCGCGTCGACCAGACGCTTCTTCAGCTCGTAGCCGTGGAGTTCCTGCTCCTTGAGCAGTCCCAGGATGGCCAGTTCGAGCACCGGGCTCCTTCGG
>JAIVIH010000217.1 GCA_020200615.1 Actinomycetota bacterium
GGGTGGTGTTGTAGAGGACGTTGGTCACCAGGGAGAGGAACCGGTTCCCCACCCAGTGGGTGAAGAGCATGTTCCTGTGCTCGCCCGTGAACCGGCTCCCGTAGACCACTTGGGCCTTGCCCTTGAGCAGGGGGTTCAGGAGCCGGGGCCAGTCGTCGGGGTCGTACTCCAGGTCGGCGTCCTGGATCAGGATCACGTCGCCCCGGGCCCGGCCCAGGCCCGTGCGGATGGCCGCCCCCTTGCCCGAGTTGGACTCGTGGGTGACGACCTGGACGGTGGAGTCCTCGAGCGCCTTCAGGATGTCGCCCGTGCCGTCCCACGAGGCGTCGTCCACCATCACGATCTCCACGTCGAGGGGCATTTCCACCCGTCGCATCCGCCGGACGATCTCGGCCACCGTCGTCCGCTCGTTGAAGACGGGCACGATCACCGAGAGCGTGCGGTAGACGGGCGTGCCCGGCGGCGCGTCCGGGTCGAGGTCAGGCATGCCTGAACCACTCGGCCGTGCGGGCCAACCCCTCGCGCAGATCGATGGCCGGCTCCCAGCCCAGGAGGTCACGAGCCAGGGTGATGTCGGGCCGGCGCTGGGTGGGGTCGTCGGTGGGCAGGAGCTGGAACACGATCTCGGAGTTGGACTCCGTCACCTCCAACACGGTCTTGGCCAGCTCGAGGATGGTGAACTCGGTGGGGTTGCCGATGTTCACCGGCCCCACGTATTCGCTGTCGAGCAGGGCCAGGAAACCCCGCACCTCGTCGTCCACGTAGCAGAAGCTCCGGGTCTGGCTCCCGTCGCCGTACACGGTGAGGGGCTGGCCGGACAGGGCCTGGACCAGGAAGTTGGACACCGAGCGCCCGTCGTCGGGGCGCATCTGGGGGCCGTAGGTGTTGAAGATGCGGACGACCCGCACGGCGACGCCGTGGTAGCGGTGGTACGCCATGGTGATGGCCTCGGCGAACCGCTTGGCTTCGTCGTAGACGCTGCGGGGCCCGACGGGGTTGACGTTCCCCCAGTACGTCTCCGGCTGCGGGTGGACGAGGGGATCGCCGTACACCTCGCTGGTCGACGCCAGCAGGTAGCGGGCCCCCTTGTCCTTGGCCAGCCCCAGGGTGTTGTGCGTCCCGAGGCTCCCCACCTTCAGGATGGGGATGGGGATCCGCTCGAAGTCGGCGGGCGAGGCGGGGCTGGCGAAGTGCAGGAGAGCGTCCACCGGTCCCGGGAGGCACAGGTGCGATCCGAGGAAGCCCGCCCCCCCGGTGACGACGACCCTCATGAGCCGTTCACGGGACTGGTCACCGGCCGACCCCGGTGTACTCGAAGCCCAGGCGGCGCAGGGCGACGGGGTCGAGGAGGTTGCGGCCGTCGACCACCCGGGGGGTGGTCAGCAGGCTCGCGACCTTGGTGAAGTCCAGCCTACGGAACTCGTCCCACTCGGTCAGGACGACCAGGGCGTCGGCCCCGTCGCAGGCGGCGTAGGGGTCGGTGCACACCTCGATGCCCGCCAGGGAGGGGTGCTCTCCGCGGGGGGCGGCGCCGGGATCGGCGTCCCCGTCGACCGCTTCGGCGCGGGTCTTCACCGCCGGGTCGTAGGCCCGGACGTGGGCGCCCCGGGCCCGGAGCCGGTCGATCACGGCGAGGGCCGGGCTCTCCCGCAGGTCGTCGGTGCGGGCCTTGAACGTCAGCCCCCACACCGCCACCGACCGGCCCGCCAGCGCCCCGCCCACCATCTTCTCGACCTTGGCCGCCATCCGCTCGAACTGCTCCCGGTTGACGTCGGCCACGCCCCGGAGCAGCTCGAAGTCGTAGCCCGCGTCGGAGGCGATGCGGAGGAGGGCGTTGACGTCCTTGGGGAAGCACGACCCTCCCCAGCCCGGGCCCGGCTTCAGGAACTCGAAGCTGATGCGCCGGTCGTAGCCCATGCCCAGCAGGACATCACGGACGTCGGCCCCGACCGCCTCGCACACGTTGGCCACGGCGTTCACGAAGGAGAGCTTGGCCGCCAGGAAGGCGTTGGAGGCGTACTTGATCATCTCCGCCGACGCCGGATCGGTGACGATCACCGGCGCCCGCAGGTTCCGGAACAGCTCGCCCACCCGAGCCGCGGCCTGCTGGTCGTCACACCCGATGACGATGCGGTCGGGGTGCAGGAAGTCCCACACCGCCGAGCCCTCGCGCAGGAACTCGGGGTTGGACACCACGGCCACGTCGTCGCGGGCGATCACTTCCTCCACGACCCGGGTGGAGCCCACGGGCACCGTCGACTTGTTGACCACCACCGACTCCGGCGGGAGGAGGTGGGCGATCTCGGCCGCCGCGCTACGGAGGTAGGACAGGTCGGCCGAGCCGTCGTCGGCCTGAGGCGTGGGGACGCACAGGTAGGTGAACTCGCAGCTGGCGGCGGCATTCGCCGCCCCGACCACGAACTTGAGCCTGCGGTTCTCGATCCCCTCCCGCACGAGGTCGGGGAGCCCGGCCTCCAGGATGGGGACGTCGCCCCGGCTTAGCCGCTCGATCTTCTCCACGTCGATATCGGCGCACAGGACGTGATGGCCGAGATGGGCAAAGCACGCGCCCGCGGTCAAACCCACATACCCCGTACCCACGACTGCGACCCGGCTCAAGGGGCCAACAGTACGGCCCGTCGGGCGGTTCCTCTATTCCGGGCCTCAGACGAGCTGCGCGACCAGCCGCGAGAGTGGCTCGCGGTGGTCGGCCGGGAGGGGGATCCCCGAGAGGCGCAGGGCGGCGTTGTCCAGGACGGAGTTCGGAGGCCGGGGCGCCAGCCGGGGC
>JAIVIH010000218.1 GCA_020200615.1 Actinomycetota bacterium
CCGTTAGAAGTCACAGATGTGAGACGGCAATCTATTGAATGGGAGAAGCGGCGACGAGGAGGCGTCCAATGAGCATGTTGGGCAAGCAGTTCACTGCCACGCTGGAGAAGAGCCCGAGCGAGGGGGGCTGGACCTACGTGGTGATGCCGAGCTCGGCCGAGTACTTTGGCACCCGCGGGCTGGTGAGGGTCAGTGGCACCGTCGACGGCCATCCCTTCCGCAGCTCGTTCATGGCCCTGGGGGACGGCAGGCACAAGCTGCCTATCAAGGCCGAGGTTCGTAAGGCGATCTCAAAGGAGGCGGGCGATACCGTGACCGTTCACCTCGAGGAGCGGCTCGACGACTGAACAGGCCTCCCACCGGGCGGCCCTCCCAGTCAGGCGCCTGGCCGCCACTCCAGGAAGACAAGGGTGGCGTCGTCCTCCAGCTCTCCGCCGCGGTGTTCACGGAGGCGCCGAACCAGCCGCCGGAGGACCTCAGCCACGAGAAGGCTGCTGCCGAGGAACTCTTCGGCATCGTCGATGAGACGTTCGACGCCGAACTGGGGGCCGCCCTTGGGGCGAGCCTCGACAACCCCGTCGGAGTAGAACAGCAACCTGTCACCCGGGCGCAGGTGAACTTCTCCGACCTCGGTGATCCGGATGCCCAGGCCCAGCGGCAGGCACGGGTCGGCTGTCATCTCTGCGACCACCTTGGAACCCCGGATGAGGAGGGGCGGCGGATGCCCGGCGTTGACCCACCTAAACGTGCCGGTGGCGACGTCGAGCTCGCAGACATGGCCGGTGACGAAGCACTCTCCGCGGAGCTGCTCGATGAGGGCGTCGTCGATCTGCTCGGCGATCACGGACAGATCGAGCCCGCGTCGCCGGCCGTGGCGGAATCCACCGAGAGCGAGCGTGCTGGCCAGCGTGGAGTGGACGCCGTGGCCCATGGCGTCGAGGATGGCGAACCCGAACAGGTCGCCATTGAGCGAATAGTCGAAAGCGTCCCCGGCCACGAAGTAGGACGGCTCGAGGATGCCGGCAATGGCAAGTTCGGGCGAGGAGAAGGCCAGCGGCGGCAGCAGCATGTCCCACTGCATCTCGGCCGCCAGGTTCATGGGCCGGCGGCGGCGGCGCAGCTCGATCAAGTCCGTGTAGCGGCCTGCGGTGTGGACGAGGTGCCCGGCCAGGAGGCCGAGGTCGTCACAAAGTTGCAGCAGGTCGTCGGTCACGTCGGTGAAGCCGATCTCCAGAACGCCGATGCGTTCGGCGCGCTCTCTCACCGGAGCCCACACCCGCCAGCCGCCGTCCACCTCGGCGGTGACAACCTCCTGCAACTGGAAGGCTCGCCCGGCCATGGTGCCGTCGACACTCACCCCCTTGGGCTCTTCGGCGAGGAGATCGACGGCGATTCCGACGGGCTGGAGAGTGGCTTGTTCGTAGTCGACGACGTAGAGAACCAGGTGGTTGCCGCCTGCGTCCTGGAGCGCGGCGGCGATGTCCGCCGCCAGCAGGTCGGGGGCAGTCACCGAGGCGCGCCGGAGGAGATCACCGATGGTCTCCCGGTTGCGCACCCGGGCAGCTTAGGGACGGATTCGTCGGGCCGACGATCCCTCAATCGCTGCGGGCCGAGGCATGGGATCATGCCGTGGGGGTTCCGGGGCGCTTGCGCGTCCCGGCCTGAGCGGACCCCATAGGCGAGGAGATCAAGTGGCTAACCCTCAGAAGGCTGTTGCTGTCCGGTTCCGGTGGTTGGTG
>JAIVIH010000278.1 GCA_020200615.1 Actinomycetota bacterium
CCTTCAAGACCATGCTGAAGCCCGCCGTCACCGTGCAGTACCCAAAGGAGAAGGAGGCGCCGCCCACCCGGGCCCGGGGCGTGATCGCCCTCAAGGAGGAGAACTGCACGGTCTGCATGCTGTGCGCCCGGGAGTGCCCCGACTGGTGCATCTACATCGAGGGTCACAAGGAGAAGCGGCCTCCGCGTCGGGAGGGCGGCAAGCCCCGCACGGTGAACGCCCTCGACCGCTTCGACATCGACTACGCCCTCTGTATGTACTGCGGCATCTGCGTCGAGGTGTGCCCCTTTGACGCCCTGTTCTGGACGCCCGAGTACGAGTACTCGGAATCCCGCATCGCCGACCTCCTTCACGACAAGGACAAGCTGGGCGAGTGGATGGCCACCGTCCCCGAGCCGCCGGCCCTGGAGGCCGGCGCTCAGAAGAAGAAGTAGGTTCCAGCCGGCGTGGTGGGGCAGAACATCGTCTTCGGGATTCTCTCGGTCGTGATGATCGCGGCCGCCTTCCGTCTGGTGACCACCCAGAACGTCGTTCGCGCCGCCCTGTTCCTGGCCATCGTCCTGGCCGGAGCCGCCGGTCAGTTCCTGCTCCTGGCGGCCGAGTTCGTCGCCTGGGTCCAGGTGCTGGTCTACATCGGCGCCATCGTGGTCCTGCTCCTGTTCGGCGTCATGCTCACGCGGGCCCCCATCGGCAAGGAGGCCGACGTGGACAACGACCAGCGCTGGCTGGCGGCCCTCGTCGCCCTGTTCCTCCTCGGTGCCCTCGGGGCCGTGCTCAACGACGCCTTCGGTAGCCAGAAGATCGAGTTCGGCACCATCCAGCGGACGGCGTCGGTGAGCGACTCCATCTTCGGCCCCTACGTCATCCCCTTCGAGGTCGCCTCCATCCTCCTCCTCGCCGCCCTCGTCGGCGCCGTCGCTATCGCCCGGAGGGACTGAATGACTTCGACTCGCAAGCAGAGCTTGCTCGCCGAGCTGAAAGGCGCTCCGGGCGCCCGGCAGAGCCGGATCGCCCTTTCGCCGTCTTTTCTTGGGGTGGCAGCCGGGTCGGCCGCCTGCGGCGGCGTGTGCGGCCGCCACCGATGAGGAGCCGTAGATGTACCTGAACCAGTTCCTGTTCCTGGCCGCGGTGTTGTTCGCCTTGGGCGTCTACGGGGTGCTGGCCCGCAAGAACGGCGTGCTCGTGCTCATGTCCATCGAGCTCATGCTCAACGCCGTCAACATCAACCTCATCGCCTTCGGCGCCTTCCGGGACAACGTCATCGGCCAGGTCTTCGCCCTGTTCGTCATCACCATCGCCGCCGCCGAGGTAGGGGTCGGGCTGGCCATCGTGCTCGTCATCTACCGCAACAAGTCCAGCATCGACATAGACCACGTAGATCTCATGAAGGGCTGACGGATGTCGCCCTCGGTTCTCATGGCGGTGGCCGCGCCGGAAGCGCACGCCTCCGACCCGACGTTCCTGGCCAACGCCTGGCTCATCCCCCTCATCCCCGCGGTCGCCTTCTTCGTCATCCTCTTCTTCGGCAAGAAGATGCCCAAGAAGGGGGCCGAGATCGGGATCCTGGCCATCGGTGCCTCCACCGTGCTCGCCGTCCTGGCCGCCGTCCAATGGATCGGACTGGAGGCGCCCCGGCACCCGGTTCGCCACCACCTCACGTGGTTCCAGTTCGGAGAGCTGGAGATCGGCGCCGGGATCCACGTCGACGGGCTCACGGTGATGATGCTTGTGGTCGTCACCTTCATCTCCTTGATGGTGCACGTGTACTCAACGGGCTACATGCACCAGGACCGCAGGTACACCTTCTTCTTCGCCGCCCTCTCCCTGTTCACCGCCTCCATGCTCACCCTGGTGGTGGCGGACAACACGCTCCAGCTCATGATCGGCTGGGAGCTGGTGGGCCTGTGCTCGTTCATGCTCATCGGCCACTGGTGGGAGGAACAGGCCAACTCCACGGCCGCCATCAAGGCCTTCCTCACCACCCGGACGGGTGACATCGGCCTCATGCTGGGCATCATCACCCTCTTCTTCGCCGCCGGTCAGAACTTCGACATCGAGAACCTCAACCGGATGGCCCTCGAGAACCAGATCGGTCATGGCGTGCTGCTGGTGGGCGCAGCCCTGCTCTTCCTCGGGGTCATGGGCAAGAGCGCCCAGTTCCCGCTCCACGTGTGGCTGCCGGACGCCATGGCCGGCCCCACGCCCGTATCGGCCCTGATCCACGCCGCCACCATGGTCGTCGCCGGGGTGTACCTGGTGGCCCGCCTCTACGGGGTCTTCTGGGAAGGGTTCTCCATCGAGGCCGGCGGGATCAACCTCGTCGCCGTGATCGGCGGAATCACCGTGCTCATCGCCGCCGCCCTGGCCTTTGTGCAGGACGACGTCAAGAAGGTGCTGGCCTACTCCACGATCAGCCAGCTGGGCTACATGGTCATGGCCCTGGGCGTGGGGGCCTGGACCGCCGCCGTCTTCCACCTCTTCACCCACGCCTTCTTCAAGGCTCTCCTCTTCCTGGGCTCGGGCTCGCTCATCCACGCCGTCCACTCCAACAACATGAGTGACATGGGTGGCATGCGAAGACACATGCCCACCACGTTCTGGACGTTCGTCGTGGGCTCCGTGGCCCTGGCCGGCATCCCGCCCCTGGCCGGCTTCTGGTCGAAGGACGAGATCCTCAACGGCGCGCTCGAGAACCACTACACGTTGTTCCTGGTCGTGGGTCTGGTGGGAGCGTTCATGACCGCGGCCTACATGACCCGGGCCAACTACCTGATCTTCGGCGGCGAATACCGGGGGCACGCCCATCCCCACGAGTCGCCGCCCTCCATGGCCTGGCCCCTGCGCATCCTGGCCGTCTTCTCAGTCTTCGTGGGCCTGGCCAACGCCCCCGGCATCGAGAAGTTCAACGAGTGGGTGCTGTTCGAGATCGAGGGGGTTCCCGAGTTCCTGCACCACCACGCCTTCAACCCCGGCCTAGCCGCCCTCTCCACCCTGGTGGCGCTCCTCGGGGTCGGTGCGGCCGCCGGCTACTACCTCCGCAACACCTGGCCCAAGGGCTTCGCCGAGCGAAGCAGCTTGGCCCGCAACGGCCACCGCATCCTGGTGAACAAGTACTACCTCGACGCCCTGTTCGTGGACGGGATCGTCCGCAGCATCCAGTATCCGATCGCCCGACTGGCGTACTGGATCAACCAGAAGGTCATCGACGGTGTGATCAACGGCGTCGGAATCGGAGCTCGGCGGGTGGCGGGGGTCACCTACGACGTCATCGATCAAAAGGTGATCGACGGTGCCGTGCACGGCGCCGGGCTCTCTGCCGAAGGCGGGGGCATCCTCCTCCGCCAGACCCAGTCCGGCCGGGTTCAGCAGTACGCCGCGTACCTGTTCGGCGCCTCCGCCCTGGTGGCGCTGGTGCTCGTGTTCGTCACCTAGAAGTGGGAGCCGAAAGCGTGTCCACGCGATGAAGAACTGGGCCCTCAGTCTGGCCATCTTCCTGCCTGCCATCGGTGCCGTAGCGGTCGGGCTGATCCCCAAGGCCAAGGAGAACATGCTCAAGGGCACCGCCCTGCTGTTTGCCCTGGCGACCACCGGGGTCGGCGCCTACATCCTCGCCACCTTCGACTACGGCAACTCCGATCAGCTCCAGTTCAGCACCGACCGGTCCTGGATCGACGTCATCAACAGCCGGTACCACGTCGGGATCGACGGCATCTCCCTGCCGCTGCTGGCGCTTTCGATCGGCATCACCCTGCTGTGCGTCATCTACTCCTGGGACCACTTCCCCGAGCCGCACAACCCCAAGGCTTTCCTCATCCTCATGCTCGTGCTGGAGACGGGCATGAACGGCACGTTCGCCGCTCAGGACCTCATCCTCTTCTTCGTCTTCTTCGAGCTGGTCCTCCTGCCCATGTACTTCATGATCGGTGTCTGGGGCGGACCCAACCGCCAGTACGCGGCCATCAAGTTCTTCCTGTACACCCTGTTCGGGTCGGCGCTGATGATCCTCAGCTTCCTCGCCCTGTACTTCAAGGGCGGGGAGACGTTCGACATCCCCGAGCTGATCGCCTCGGGGTCGGCCATCACGCGCGGCACCCAGATCCTGATCTTCGCCGGCCTGTTCATGGGCTTCGCCATCAAGGTGCCCATGTTCCCGTTCCACACCTGGCTGCCG
This sequence comes from Actinomycetota bacterium, assembly GCA_020200615.1. The sequence goes on from JAIVIH010000278.1 coordinate 4,172, forward strand.
GACGCCCACACCGAGGCCCCCACCGTCGGCTCCGTGATTCTGGCCGCCGTCCTCCTGAAGCTGGGCACCTACGGCTTCATCCGGGTCGCTATCCCCATCCTCCCCGAGGCGGCGCGGGCGTGGGCCCCCTGGATCGGCCTCCTGGCCGTCATCGGGATCATCTACGGGGCGCTGGCGTGCTTGGCCCAGAAGGACATGAAACGGCTGATCGCCTTTTCGTCGGTGGCCCACATGGGTTTCGTGATGCTGGGCATCTCCACCCTGACGTCCTTCGGCATCAACGCCGCCGTCTTCGGCATGGTCGCCCACGGGCTGATCACGGGGATGCTGTTCTTCCTCGCCGGTTCGATCCAGGAGCGGTTCGGCACCCGTGAGCTGTCGCGCCTGGGCGGGCTGCTGATCCAGGCGCCCCGGATGGGCTGGATCCTCGGGTTCTGCGCTTTCGCCTCGCTTGGCTTGCCCGGCCTGGCCGGCTTCTGGGGGGAGTTCCCGGCCATCTTGTCCGCCTACCAGCCGGCCGACGGGCTGCAGGTGGCCCTCTTCCGCACGTACATGGTCGTCGCCGCCGTCGGAACCGTCTTCGCCGCCGGCTACCTGCTCTGGATGCTCCAGCGGGTGGCGTTCGGCACGGTCAAGACCGAATTCGAGAATTCCCACATCCACGACGTGCACATGCCCGAGTACATCGCCTGGGTCCCGCTGCTCATCCTGATCCTCGTCCTCGGGATCTTCCCCGGATTGCTGTTCGAGGTGACCGACGGCGCGGTGAACCTGGTGACCCGCGGCGTCGGGGCCCTGGCCGCCGGGAGCGGGTAGGCCAAACGTGCTCCTCGGCTTCACCACTCCCCAACTCGACTACCACGGCCTGGCGCCAGAGATCGTCCTCGTCGCCGCCCTGAGCCTGGTCTTGCTGGCCGACCTCGTCTTCGACGTCGACCGCAAGTGGATCGTCGGCAACCTGGCCAGCTTCGGCCTGTTGGCCGCCCTCGTGCCCGTCATCTCCCTGGCCCTGTTCGGGGACGAGAGCCGGTCCATGGTGGGCGGGGCCTACGTGGTCGACCAGTTCTCCCTCGTCCTCAAGGGCCTGTTCCTCGTGAGCGGGTACGTGATCCTGCTCCTGTCCTCCCGCTACGTGGAGGAGGGGGACTACTACGAGGGCGAGTACTACTTCCTCATCCTCTGCTCGGTCGTGGGAATGATGATCATGGCCTCGTCCCGAGACCTCATCACCATCTTCGTGGCCCTCGAGACCCTGTCCATCCCCGGCTATCTCCTCGCCGGCTGGCGGAAACGAGACCTCCGGAGCAACGAGGCGTCGCTCAAGTACTACCTGCTGGGAGTGCTGGCCTCGGCCGTGATGCTGTACGGCATGTCCCTCGTCTACGGCTACACGGGCACCACCGTGCTTGCCGACATCGGCGATCAGGTGGCGGGGTCTGTGGCCGCTCAGCCGCTGGTCTCCGTGGCCATCTTCTTCATCATCGTGGGCTTCGCCTTCAAGGTGTCCGCCGTCCCCTTCCACTTCTGGGCCCCGGACACGTACGAAGGGTCCCCCACCCCCGTCACCGCTTTCCTGTCGGTCGCCTCCAAGACCGGAGGGTTCGTCGCCCTCTTCCAGCTGATCTACATCGGCTTCTTCGGCCGTGATGACGTGTGGGCCCCGATCTTCTGGGTCCTGGCCGCCCTGACCATGACCGTGGGCAACCTCATCGCCCTCCGCCAGACGAACATCGTGCGCCTGCTGGCCTACTCGTCCATCGCCCAGGCCGGGTACATCCTCGTGCCCTTTGCCGTGGCCGGCACCAACGCCGAGGCGGCCCGCACCTCGTTCACCGCCTCGGTCGTTTACCTGCTGGTGTACGCGGCCATGAACCTCGGTGCTTTTGCGGTGGTGATTGCCGTCGCCCGCAAGACCCGATCAGGGGAGATCTCCTCCTACGGCGGGTTGTTCGAGTACGCACCTGGCCTCGCGGTGCTCATGTCGATCTTCTTGTTCTCACTGGCCGGCATCCCACCCCTAGCCGGTGCGTGGGCCAAGATCTTCGTCTTCCGGTCCGTGATCGACGCCGGCACGGGCTGGGCCATCGCCCTCGGGGTCATCGCCGCCGTCAACTCCGTGATCGCTCTCTTCTACTACGCGGCCATCGCCAAGGAGATGTGGATGAACCCCGTCCCCGAGGACGACCGGACCCCAATTCGGGTGCCCACGTCGCTGACGGCGGCCATGGGGATCACGGTGGCGGTGGTGGTCGCCGCCGGCATCTGGCCGCAATCCATCGCCCGCTTGGGCGACCTCGCCACCTTCGTCCGCTAACCCTTTGCCCGCCGGTGCTGCGGTAGCTGACCTCGTCGCCCAGCTGGCCCGCCGCCAGGGCCCCCTCCGGTTCGACCAGGTCCTGGACGTCGCCCTCTACCACGACGAGCTGGGCTTCTACGCCACGGGAGCGGGGGCGGGGCGGGGGGGCGACTTCCTCACCAGCCCCGAGGTCGGGCCCCTGTTCGGGGCGGTGATCGCCCGGGCCCTCGACCAGTGGTGGGACGAGCTGGGGCGGCCGGATCCGTTCGTGGTGATGGAGGCGGGCGCGGGGTCGGGCGCCCTGGCCGCCTCCATCCTGGCC
>JAIVIH010000219.1 GCA_020200615.1 Actinomycetota bacterium
CTCCGCCGATCATCGCGAGGGCTACCAGGACAGGGGCCGCAATTCGCTGCATGGACGACATGTCGGCGCGCCGAGGCGAAACCTTTACCGACAGTGGTTGAGCGGGCACGGACAGTGGGGGGAGCCCCCCTGGCCGGGCGACAGAGGCTCAGCTCTTGGACCAGTACTCCCCTGATCCCACGAAGAACGCGTGCATGTACTCCACGCGAAATCCGTTGACCAGCTGGTCCGTCCAGAACGCGAGACCGGCGGCGTCGGCCGGGCGGTCGACGAACTCCGTGTAGTCCTGTCGCACGACGTGCTCCCGGGCCGCGCTCCAGTTGAAGAAGGCCTGGGCGACGGAGAGACGGGACGTACCCCGGATGAGGTGGTCCACCCAGAAGGCCCGACCCCCGGAATCGAGGACGGTCCCCACCGCGAACCGGTTGAGGGCATCGACGTAGCTCCCAGGGCTGCTCCCGTGGGTGACGTAGAACTCGTCAGTGGCGGCGATCAGGGCCGCAACCAGATCGAAGGTCCACCCTTGGGCGATCCCGTCGCTCAGGACGTCCATCTCGCCGGTAGTCGCCGCTCGTCCGAGGAACGTCTGGTAGTAGCGGCCGACGACGAGGCGGCGGTACTCCGAGCTCGTGGTGAGTATGGAGGCCAGGTTCGTGCGGGAGAACCCACCGGCCAGGACGTCCACCCAGAAGGCCGACTCGGACCCCGTCACGGGACGGGCCAGCAGGTCGCGGTAGGCGCGGTCGATGAAGCGCACCGTCTGAGACGGGCCGGGCGGCACCATCGTGCTCGTGGTGCTCGTTGTACTCGTGGTCGTCGTGGGAGGACGGGTCGTCGTCGTGGTCGTCGTGGGAGGACGGGTCGTCGTCGTGGTCGGCGGCCGGGTGGTGGTCGTGGTGGACGGGGGTGGAGTGGCGGCGCCGCTCAGGAACACGCTGTTGGCCGTGTTCCAGTGGGTCGCCAACCAACCTCCGGGCGCGGGAGCGGTGGAGAAGTAGTCGTTCTTGTTGCAGTCCAGACGGTTCTCCTGGGATGTGGAAGAGCACACCACCCGGGCCGTCACGCCCGGTCCGTCGGCGTAACACATGCGGTCGTAGTCGTCGGTGCAGTGCCCGTTCACGGTCGCGTTGGGGGAGCCGCTCTGGACCGCCCCCAAGTTGTGGACCAGCTCGTGGGCCTCCACCGAGTTCGGGGAGCCCCAGCAGCCGTTGTCGACCCGGGCCACCATCCCCTGGACGCCGGCGCGGCCGTTGTTGGGATTGTCGGCCGTCGGGCGGGCGTCGTCGTAGGCCTCGGCGATGCCGCAGTAGACGTTGGCGTCCATCCACACGAGGTACTTGCGGTCGCTGCGGTTGTAACCCTGGGCCCGCATCTCGTTGATGGTGTTGAGGAAGTTGTCGTCCCCGGTGGTGCTCAACTGCACCCGGACGACCGTCGGCTGGCAGGCGGCGTCGTGGACGAACCGGATGCGGCGGGTTCCGCCGGTCTCAGCGGCGCTCTGATTGACGATGTCGTCGACCTGGGCCGCCCACAGCTGGAAGGAAGCGGCCAGGGACGGATAGCGGTCGGCCGCGTTCGCGGGCCGGGCGTACACGAGCTGAACCCGAGGTCCGGTGACCCCGTCGCCCTGGCACGGCAGGGCCTCCGCTACCAACGCCGCCTGCTCGGCGGGCACGGAGGGGACGGCCGCGGGCTGGCGAACGTCCGTGTCGGCGGAGACCGGATCAGGCC
>JAIVIH010000477.1 GCA_020200615.1 Actinomycetota bacterium
GTCGATGACCATCCTGCGGGGGCACTTCGCCATGATGCTGGTGGTCGACGCCCCGCCCGGAGTGCCGCCGGCCGAGCTGGAATCAGCCCTCGCTGGGGCGGCGGAGAGCTTCGAGCTGGTGGTCACCGTGCGCCCCATCGAGGAGGCGGTCACGGCGTCGCCTCCCGGTCAACCGTGGACGGTCTCGGTTTACGGAGCCGACCGCCCCGGCATCGTCCACGGGGTGGCCACCCTGCTGGCCGACCAGGGAGTCAACATCGTCGACCTGACGACCCGCGTCATCGGCGAGCCCTCCTCACCGGTGTACGCCATGCTGCTCGAGGTCAGCGTGCCGGCCACGGGAGATCCCGACGACCTCGAGCGCCGGCTCCGGATCCTGGCCGTCGACCTGGGCGTGGAGTGCAGCCTCCACCCGGCCGACGCCGACATCCTCTGACCGCCTGTGGCTGTCCTCCCCGTGGTCCTGCTTCCCGACCCGCGCCTCAACCAACGGTCACGGTCCGTGGGGGAGGTCGACGACGCCGCTCGGGCCCTGGCTGCCGATCTCATCGACACCATGCGTTCCCGGCCCGCGTGCGTGGGCCTGGCCGCGCCGCAGATCGGGGTGTCGGTGCGGGCCTTCGTCATCGACGTCACCGGCCACAGGAAAGCCAAGTCCTGCCACGGCGAGCTGGTCCTGTTCGACCCCGAGGTGCTGGTGGCGTCCGCTCCCGTTCTGGCCCGTGAGGGGTGCCTGAGCGTGCCCGACCTCACGGGCGACGTTCCGCGGGCCAGCACGGTCGTGGTGCGAGGACTCACGCCGGAGGGATCGGCCCGGGTGGTGGAGGCCGACGCCTTCGAGGCGCGCGCCCTGCTCCACGAGATCGACCATCTCGACGGCCGGCTGTTCCTCGACCGGGTCACGTCGGCCGATCGCCTGTTCCGCCGCAAGGTCTATCGCTGACGTCCGCCTCCACCTACCCTGACCACGGATGCCGTTCCCCCGGAAGTACCTGAATGAGGGCGAGGAGATCATCCTCGACCTGCGGCCCCACTGGTCCTTCTTCATCGGGCCGGCGGCCGCGCTGGTGGCCAGCATCGTTCTCGCGGTTGTGGCCGCCACCCAACTCGATGCCGACTGGGCCACGCTCCCGGCCCTGATCCTGGCCGCCGTCTGCCTCGTGTGGGTCGTGGCCCGCTATGCCCGGTGGGTGACCACCAACTTCACCGTCACCAGCGACCGCCTCATCCACCGCACTGGGGTGTTCTCCAAGCACGGCAAGGAGATTCCCTTGGAGCGCCTGAACGACATCAGCTTCCGCCGCACCCTCGTCGAGCGGATGGTGGGCGCCGGAGACCTCCTCATCGAGTCGGCGGGGGAGCAGGGCCAGCAGGAGTTCCACAACTTCTCGCATCCCGAGCAGCTGCAGAACGAGATCCATCGCCAGATCGAGCTGGCCCACGCCCGGGACGCCGACCGCATGGCCGGGCGACGGGAGCTGACTCCGTTGGAGCAACTGGAGAAGCTGGACGAGCTGCGCCAGCGCGGAGTGATCTCCCAAGCCGAGTTCGAAGCCAAGAAGGCCCAGCTCCTCGACCGGTTCTAGAGGTCGCTGTGCTTGTCTGCGGCCTCGCCGCCCCAGGCGGGGCTCCAACCCTGCCTTCCTCCCGAGCGTGGGGCCCCAACCCCACGCCGGGCCGTATCACCGAACGGCGACGGACCCCTCGCGCAGAGTCCGGGCCAGCTCAGCGTCCAGTGGAAGTAGCGGGTGATGGGCAGCCCCTCGTCCACCGCCTCAGCGACGGCAAGGAGGTTGGCCCCGAGGTACCGCACCCGGTCCCAGCCGTCGAGGCGCGGATACCCGTGCCCCGCCCTCACCCGGTTGCACAGGCCGTTGTCGGCCACCCACAGGTCGAGCCCGGGCTCGTGGTTGAGCCGGCAGTACAGCCCCAAGCCTTCGGGGTGGACGGCGTCGTCCCAGATCTGGCGGAACGGCGACCAGCTGCGCCCACCGACCGTGCGCCTCCCCGGCCAGCGGATCCGATGGGAAGCCACGGGGTCGTAGTAGTTGACCTGGACGACGTCGAGGGGGCGCTCGTACGGGCCCCGGTACACCTCGGACACCGCACGAGGGAAGGCCTGGTCGAGGGGCAGGATGCTCGCCGCGGCCGCCCGCATGGCCCGCTCCACCAGGCCCGCGGCCGGCAGCGCCGCGTGGTACGCCCGGCGGCGCTCGGTGAGCCAGGCGCCCATCTCGTGACGCTCGACCCCGCGGCTGCGGCCCAGCAGCACGTCGATCAGAAGCCGGTCCAGCTCGTAGACGGAAACGGCGTGGTTGTTGGTCGACACCACGGCCTCGGGCTGGCGCCAGTGGACGGCGGAGTAGGCGAGGACGTGACCGGCCACCAGGTGGCCGAGGGCGCGCACGACGTCGCCCGTGCGGCCCAGCCCGCCAGGCGGGAGCGCTCCCGTGAAGTAGGTGCCGAAGGCGAGGGCATTGATCTCGTTGATCGTCAACCACCGGTGGCACTCGTCGCCCAGGTGGTCGACGGCGGTGGCCGCCCACGCCGCGAAGCGATCGGGTGCGTCGAGCTGGAGCCACAGGTCTCGGCCGAGCCAGTCGGGATGGGTGAAGTGGTGGAGGGCGACGACGGGCTCGATGCCCCGCTGATGGCATGCTCGGAGGATGGCCCGGTAGCGGGCGAAGGCCTCCTTGTCGACATGTCCGGGTGACGGCTCGCAGCGCGCCCACTCCACCGAGAGTCGGAAGGTGTCGCATCCCACCTCTTGGGCCTTGTCGAGAATTTCCTCGTAGCGGTTCCAGAAGTCGAGAGCCCGCCCGGCCCCGGGCACGCGGCCGGCGAATTCCCAGTCGAGCCAGTTGTTGGCCGGTTCTCCCGGCCCGTTGAACCCCCCCTCGGTCTGGAAGGCAGACGTGGCTACGCCGAAACGGAACCCGGGGGGGAGGACCACAGCACCACCCTAAGGG
>JAIVIH010000478.1 GCA_020200615.1 Actinomycetota bacterium
CGCCCCAGCTGGCCAGGCCCTCGTCCAGCCAGGGATCACGGCCCTGGTCGTTGCCCACGAGCCCGTAGAACCACTGGTGGGCGATCTCGTGGCTGAGGGTCCGCCCTGACGTGCCCGGCGACTGCATCACGTGGCTCGGGTACTCGATGCCCCCGCCGACATTGGGGGTGATGGCCAGGGTAAACGTAGGCCACGGATAGGGCCCGAACCGTCGGGCGAAGTCGGCCAGGACGTCCACCGTCTTCCCCAGGTAGACCTCGGGCGCCTCAGCCACCCCCCCGTGGACGCCCACGGTGACCTCCACCGGGTTGGGGGCGCGGGCCGTGGCCGAAGCGGTGGCGAAGCGCCCCACCGACAGAGCCACGTCCCGCATGGCCACCGCGGTCCAGTGGCCGGGCCCGTCGGACACCCCACTGGCGAGCACACTGAGCCCGGCGGGCACGCTCACGGTGAGGTCGAAGTCCGCCACCGGCGCCAGCGACGCCTCGGCAAAGCCGCCCGTCGCCGGCTCGGTGGCCCAGCCCACGCCCGGCTCCCAGGACAGGATGGGGAAGAACGAGCCCAGCCGCACGGCGTCACCCTCACGGGCGATCCTGTCGCGGGACGAGCCCGGCAATCGGAGGGTCCACGGGAGAGACACCTCGACCGTCTCGTCCCGGGCCAGCGGGGCCGGAGGCTGGACGACGAGGATGGTGGGGTCGTCGAGAGTCGTGGGGGCCGGCCGACCGTCCACCGTCACGGCACCCGTTTCGATGGACCCGCCGCCGGCCTGAGGTCGAGGGCCGTTGGGCCACAGGCGGAACACCAGGCGGTCGGTGTCCAGGTCGGGGGTGAACCGCACCTGCGTCGTACCCCGCACCACGTTCTCGTCGAGGCTGACGTCGACCGAGAGGACGTAGCGGGGGCGGCGAGGGTCGGGCTCGGCCCGGTTGGTGGCGGAAGGGCACGAGCGGGTGGTGGCCGGCGGCGGGACGGTCGGAGGGGGAACGGTCGTCGACGGAGGCGGGGGCTCGGCCTCTTCCACGCTCGTGGGCGCGGGCCCGATCGAGGCGTCTCCTCCTCCTCCGGTGCACGCCGCGAGGGTCATAGCCAGCAAGCCGCCAGCGGTGAGACAGAGAAGTCGGCGGTGCGGGCGGTGGGCCATTCGGCCCCATGGTGACAGCCCTAACGTGGCGATCGTGGGTCGCCTGGTCTCGACGTGCGTGTGGCGCGCGACACCCGAGGTGATCCTCGCCCTCGACGGCCGGTTCGGCCCTCCGCACGACGCCTACGTCAACGGATCGCAGGTATGGCTCCGCGACGACGGCCCCGGCGGCCTCACCATCGAGTGGAGGCTCCATCCCGTTGCCGGATACCGGAGGCCGCCGAAGCTCGACACCTACGAGGTGTTCGAGGTCATGGCCGACGCCCTCGCCGCCGGAGGCGACCTGCCGGCTGCTCCGTCCCAACTCTGGGAGGGCTTGGAGGCGTTCGCCGCCTACGGGGACGAGGTGGAGCGCTGGCGGCGGGACCGGGCGACGGACCCGGGTAGGGCGGCCTGGCTCTAGCTGGACTGCTGCATCTGGCGGGCCGAGGCTTCTCCCTCTTCACCCACCTGCTCGACGGGCCCGCTGTAGACCCGGGCCCACCGGATCCTCTCGTCCTCCACCCCCAGGATGAAGATGCCCGCCACCTGGGAAGCGTCCCCGGCCCCGTGCAACTCCACCCACACGGTGTTTCCCGACCGGGCCGAGCGGAGCACCGTCAGCCGGAACCCGGGCTCGGAGTTGAAGATGGCGCGCCAGTTCTTGCGCACCTGATCGGCTCCGGTGAAGTTCCTGGCCGGGAAGCACGGCTGGATGCTGTCGAAGTGGGGGTGGACGCAGGCGTAGATGGCATCGACGTCGTGGCGGTTGGCGGCTTCGACGAATCTGGTGACCACGGCCATGGGGTCCGACCCCGGCTTCTTCCTCGAGAACAGCACGCGACCTCCTCTCGGCTGCAAGCGGACCCTACGGCGCCAAACCCGTCCTTCGCCAGGGGGGGTCGCGGGGCGGGTCGAACAGGACGTCGAGGGACTCGCCCCTGATGGCCCGGAACGCCTGTCCGACCCAGCGGGCCCCCCCGGCCAGCGGCTCCGGCAGGAGGTGCTCGGGGAACCACCCGGCGTCGAGACACTCGAGTGGGTGAGCTTTGACCTCGCCCCCCAGGACCCGGCAGTTGAACACCAGCGAATAGAGGGGGATGCGGGTGAACCCGAGCCGCAGGCCGTCGAGCACGGCGATGAGCCGGACGGGCTCGACCTCGATGGCGGTCTCCTCGAAGACCTCCTTGACCGCCACCTCCGACGCCGAGTAGCCCACGTCGGCCCAGCCCGTGGGGTACAGCCACACGCCTGAGTCCGCCCTCTGGACGAGGAGGATCTCGCCGCGGTCGTTGCCCACCACGGCGCCCACGGCGATCTTGGGGGTGACGTAGCCCTCGACCCCGGCCCCCACCTGGCCCAGCCACTGATCCACCAGCCCATCCGCCGCCAGGTCGTGACCGGCCGCCACCCGCATGTCGGCCGCCACCCGGAGGACCTCCTCGAAGCGCTCGCGCTCGTAGAGGTTGTCGGTGAAGCTCAGGCCCGTCCGGGCGATCCCCGCCAGGGCCTCGCTCCAGCGGAGGAGCTCGTGAGCCGAGACCTCGGCCGGTTGCTCGCCCGGCCCTGGCCCCCGCTCGCCTTCGCTCAGGCTCACGTCATCCGCCGAGGAGCTCTTCGATGCGGGCGAAGAAGGCCGACCGGGCCATCACCTCGGCCCCTCCCCCCGCCGCCGCAGCGTCCATGAGGTCGCGGCGGGTGTGGTTGGCGAAGGCGATGACCGGTATGCCGATCCCGGGCAGGGCGGCCGCGGCCTCGGCCAGAGCGTCGGGGCGGCTCACGAACGTGACCTCGCCGGCCGCCGCCACCTTCGAGCGGTCGAGCAGGTCGGGGACGTAGGCGACGACTCGCTTCTTCACCCTGCCTCCTCTTCCCGGCGGGGCCCCAACCCCGCCTCCTCGCCGAGTATGGGGCCCCGACCCCTTGCCGGCGCCGTAGGGTCCTCCTTCCTGTGACGCTGCAGGTGCACGAAGGCCTTGGCCGCGCCCCAGGCCAGGCCCGGCTCGGCCAGGGCAGGGTCCACGTCGGCAAACATGGCCGGCGTCAGGTCGTAGACGTCGCCCGGGAAGAGCCGCTCCTGCACCTCGTCGCGGTGGACGGGTGGGACCCCGGCGTTTCGCAGGACCGCGGTGGGGTAGCGGACCGCCTCTCGCAGCAGGCTGAGGGGGGTCGTGGCCTGCTGGTCGACGTCGGCGTCGAGCAGGCGCCGCACGGCCGCTCCGGTTTCGGCCGCCGCCTTCTGTCCGGCCCGCGCCGCTTCTGCCATCACCGCCGGGTCCGGATCGAGCTCGGCGCCGGCCAGGCGGGCTTCCACTGAGCGCTCCACCCAACCGGGCACGGCGCCCTCGATGGCGTCAGCCAAGGCCCTAGCATGCTCATCCACCCCATCATGCTGCCCCACAACACCCGGTGAAGCCCACGCCCGTCCCCCCCGGCCCCGGCCAGGAGTCGGTCTGGGACTACCCGCGGCCCCCTCGGGTGGAGCCGGTGCGCCGCCAGTGCGAGGTGATCTTCGGAGGCCAGACGATCGCCATCACCCTCGCCCCGGTGCGGGCGCTGGAGACCAGTCACCCGCCCGTGTACTACTTCCCTCCCGACAGCGTGCTGGCCGGCGCCATCGCCCCCACCGAACGCACCAGCTACTGCGAGTGGAAGGGCATCGCCACCTACCTCGATGTCGTCCGAGCGGACGAGGAGGCGCCCGCCGCGGCCTGGACCTACCGGGACCCAAAGCCCGGATACGAGATCCTCCGCGACCACATCGCCTTCTACCCCCAGCTCATGGAGGTTTGCCTGGTGGACGGGGAGTACGTTCGACCCCAGCCCGGCGGCTTCTACGGCGGGTGGATCACCATGGACGTGGTGGGCCCGTTCAAGGGCGTCCCCGGATCCGACGGCTGGTAACCGGCTAGAAGCTGCCTCAGCCCTCGACGACGTCCCCCAGGCGGTCGACCTGGACGCCGTTCTCCGACAGCCAGGCCAGGGCCTGCTCCACCACCGCCCGCTCGCCCGTGATCTCGCACAGCATCCAGCCGAAGGTGTCCTCGATGTTGGCCCGGCGGATGTTGGGCATCACGTCGAAGCGACGAACCATCCGCCCGATCACCGGTTCGGTGATGAGGGGCTCGGGGAACGAGAGGCGCACCCGCTGACCGGCCATACCCATGAGCATGCCATTCCCCGCCGCCCACCACTTCGGTGGCGGGCCCGCTCGGGAGACTCGGGCGCTCAGTAGGCTCGGGCTCGGACCAGGCCGAACGGGAAGCCGCGGCCGGACTTCCAGAGGCCACGCTCGCCGCACGGGCACCGGTACTCCATGGCCAGGTCGCCGCCGGTGCCGAGCAGGGCCTGGATATGACTGGTGTCCAGCAGCACCTCGGC
>JAIVIH010000279.1 GCA_020200615.1 Actinomycetota bacterium
GGTCACGCCTCTGGTGGTGGACCCGCCCGCCGGTACCCGCCAGCACGCCACACGCGACCTGCGGGACACGTCCCGCAACGGGCCCGTCATCGAGACGGCACTGGACTATCGGCCCGAGGGCGTCTACCTGGATGGCCTGAAGCTGACGACCACGCTCTTTCTGTTCTCCGACGTGCAAGACCTCAGGCCGGGGCTGCCCACGCTCCTGCTTCCGACCGGTGCCGGGCCCGGTTACCACCGGGAGCTCGGCCTGTCGGCCCAGGGTCAACCCAACCCGGCCCGGCTGGTCATCGACGTCCTCGGACAGGAGACCGTGAGCGCCGGCGTTCAAACCCTGGACACCACCGTGGTCCGGCTCACGGCTACTCTCGCCAGCCAGTTCAACGCCCGCATGGAGCTCACGGTGTGGGTAGCCCCGACCGCGGGCCTCTGGGTGAAGGAGCGGTCGGTCAGCGAAGCCAGCGGACCCGACGGCCAAGCCCTCTACCGGGGCGAGTACGAGGCCACCCTGCAGCGGCTCACGCCCGGCTGAGGCGGTGTTGTCTGCGGCTTCGCCGCCCCGGACGGGGCCCCAACCCCGCCCTCCTCCAGAGCGTGGGGCCCCTGCCCCACGCCTGGCCGTCAGTCCAGGCCGTCCGCAGCGGGCAGGGGCGGTACGTCCCAGATGGGCTTCGGCTGCCGGCGCACCCTCGGGTTGACCTCGGTGCCGGGGTCGTCGGAAGGGGCCGAGACGATGCCGGCCAGCGCCGACCGCAACTCGTTCCCGACCCTCACGGCCTGGGAGAGGGCCACGTCCCCCAGCGAGACGATCCCCACCGGGCGTCCTCCCGTCTCCACCACCGGCACCCGCCGCACGGCGTGGGCCCGCATGACCTCGAGCACATCGTCCACCGAGTTGGTGGGGGAGAGGGTCGCCACCGGGCTGGAGCACATGTCGCTGAGTACGGTGGACTCCAGCTTGCGGCCCGGCGCCAGAACCCGGACCACGATGTCGCGGTCGGTGACAATGCCACAGAGGTTCTCGTCGTCGTCGACCACCAGGACCGGGCCCACGTCGGTGTCGGCCAAGGCCCGGGCCGCTTCCAGCACCGTGGCCTGGTGGTGGAGGACCAGGGGCCCCGTGGTCATGACGTCACGCAGTAGCTGCGGCATGAAGGTGTCTCCTCTCGATCGGCACGCCTGCGGGGCTCAGATCCAGCCACTCCGCAAACGCAGGGCCCCCTGGCGGTCAAGGGTCCCGGTCGTGCTCTCTTCGGATGACCTCTCCACCGTAGGCCGGGCGCGGGGGCGGGTGTCAAGGCACTCGACGGCGTTGAGGTGCTTGAGCCGCGGGTAACGTCGGGGGCGATGGACGACCGCATCCCTCATCGTGACGCGCGCCGAAGTTGGTTCGACGAGATCGCCGAACGGACGTCCAACATCACCAGCGGCGCCCCCTTCTTCGCCATCTGCATCGTCCTCGTCGTGGCCTGGTTGCCCACCCTGGGAATCATGGGCAGCGAAGCCAGCCAGTTCCTGATCCAGACGATCACCGCCATCGTCACCTTCCTCCTCGTCGCCCTCCTCCAGAACGCCGAGAAGCGTCACCAGGAGGCCATCAACATCAAGCTCGACGCCATCGCCCACGGCGTTGCCGACCTCATGCGGGAGCGCACGGGCGAAGAGAACGACCTCCACGACAACATCGACCGGCTGGTTCACACCGTGGGCCTCGAGGGCCGCCTGTCCTCCCGCAAGGAACGCTCGCCCAGCCGGGCCGACGCCAAATAAGTCGAGTAGCAGGTAGGCCCAGGCTAGGGCACCAAGCCCGACGGCGCAGGACCGGTGAGGACCGACAGGAGCCGAGCACAGATGTCGTCGGCCTCTTCAAGGGTGTCGGCGATGCATGTGGCGCCCATCTTCCCGTGCTGGCGCAATGCGCCAAGCAGGTGCAGGGTGGCACCTACCCCGGTGACCGGATCGAAGGTCAGGCCGGCCCGGTCCACGGCGGCGATGACCTCGGCCGGCGTGCATCCCACGAGAGCGGGGGACTTGAGGTTGTCGGAGGCCACGTAGCGCTTGGGCCTCCCGCCGGCCATGAGCTCGCCCGTGGCCGGGTCGTAGGTGCCTTCGGTGGCCAGCCGGGCCATCCAGTACGGATGGGTGGTGCCTCCCATCCGGAGGTTGATCTCGCTCAGGTAAACGGCGTTGCCCCCGTGGCCATGGGCCACGAGGAAGTCGATCCCGAACGAGCCCATCACCCCTTTGGCCGCCAGCACCTGCCCCACCCGTTGCGCTCCCGTCTGGATGGCCAGGCGGTAGTCGGGGTCGGCCGGGAAGCGGCAGCCCAGGTACACCTGGTCCTGCGGTCCACCCAGGACCTGGTCGTGGGTCGAGATCACCTCCACCTCGCCGCCGGGGGCGATCCGCAGCTGCACGCTGGGCGACACCATGGGCTCGTCCCGCACCAGCTCCTCGACGATGGCCCCTTCCGCCGCGATCTTCCGCTCGTAGGCGGGCCACGTCTCCTCGGTGGCGCAGAAGGTGGTTGACGACGTGGGCAGGGGCGCGCTGACCCCGTCCAGCTCCACGATGGCGTTGCCCTGTCCGGAAAAGCCGTTGTTGAGCTTGATGACCACGGCGTCGGCGTGAGGCGACCGGGCCCGGATCAGCTCGATGGCGTGCTCGATGTCCTCCAGCGAGTACAGGTCCTCCCACCCCTCGAGCACGGCGACCCCCGCCTGGCGGGCCGTCCGCCGGGACCCGGTCTTGGAGCCCAGCCAGAACAGGTGAGGGGGCGACCCGTAGAGCGGGAGCCCGACCAACTCCGACAGCGCCCGCTCGGTGGGGGTGACGTTGAACGGAAGGAGGTAGGCGTCGTCCGGATCTCCGGCGGCGGCCCGGAGCTCCTCCATCTTGTCCGGCCGGGACAGGAGCTTCTCCGACAGCGGCCGCCCGTCGCCCTCGCCGAGGCTCACGAGCCGCAGGCGCCTCCGGGCGCCGGCCGGGTCGTCGACGAGGCGGAGGTAGTAGTCGATGATGGCCGGGTCGATGGGCAGGGAGGTGACGTACACGACCCGCACGTCGGGCCGCCGGAGGAAGAGGAGCATGAACAGCAGGCGCTCCTCGTAGTGGACGGCCCCCGTGATCTTGGCCAGCTCGCTCTCGGCGAACGACAGCGAGGGCACGACGACCACCGTGCCCGTCTCCATGTCTCCCGGGCCGCGGCCGGCCAGGCGACGCACGAAGGCCTCCTGGCGCTCCTCCCAGGTGATCACCCTCGTCTTCGTCCCGCCGCCGTCAGCAGCCACGGTCAGGGCCCAACTGCGTCCCCGAGGGCCTCGTCGATGGCCTCCAGGGTGGCGTCGTCCAGCTTGACCCCCGAGGCGGCGGCGTTCTCGTCGAGCTGCTCAGGCCGGCTGGCGCCCACGATGGCGGAGGCCACGTTCTCTTCGCCGAGCACCCAGGCCAGGGCCAGCTGGGCCATGGTCACACCCACGTCGGCGGCGATGGGTCGCAGCCTCTGCACCGCTTCCAGCACCGAGTCCTCCCGGAAGCGCCCCATGATCCGCGCCAAGCTCTTCTCGCTGCCGCGGGACCCTTCGGGCGGAGGCTGGCCGGGCAGGTATTTCCCTGTGAGGGCCCCCTGGGCCAGGGGCGACCAGACGATCTGGCTGATGCCGTTGTTCTTGCAGATGGTGAGGACGTCGCCCTCCAGCTTGCGCCAGAGCATCGAGTACTCCGGCTGGCTGGACACGAACTTCTCCACGCCCGGCAGGGTGATGGCGGCGTGGATCTGGTGGGCCGTCCACTCGCTGAACCCGATGTAGCGGGCCTTGCCTTGGCGCACCAGCTCGGTCAGCGCCTCCATCGTCTCCTCGATGGGCGTCTCCTCGTCGTACCGGTGGCACTGGTAGAGGTCGACGTAGTCCGTGCGCAGGCGCTTGAGCGATGCCTCCGACTGCTTGCGGATCTGAGGGGCCGAGAGCCCGTGGTCGGTTTCCGACATGGCCCAGAAGGCCTTGGTGGCGAGGAAGTAGGACGACCGGTCACGACCGCTGAGGGCTTCACCCAGGAACGATTCAGCCGCCCCCCGCCCGTAGACGTTGGCCGTGTCGAAGAAGTTGATGCCCAGGTCGAAGGCCCGGTTGATGCAGGCGACCGCCCGCTCCCGTTCGACGGCCGCCCCGTAGGTGAGCCACGAGCCCAGGCTGATCTCCGATACGACCAGATCGCTGGACCCGAGGCGTCGGTATTCCATCGGACTGCTCTAGCACGACTTCGGCGACCGGGCGGCGCACGGGGCGAGTCGCTGGGGGGGTAACCCGCCCGCGATGCGCCGCCCACGGCCCCAGATCAGACCGTGCCGCGCGCCCCGCTGACGGTAGCGGGCTCGCGGATGGTCTCATCGTGGGGCCGGATGTGAGGACCTTCCACCTGGATGTTGGGAAGCCACTCGAGCCATTTGGGCAGGTACCAGTTGCGCTTGCCCAGGAGTTTCATGCTGGCCGGCACCAGGACCGATCGGACAATGGTGGCGTCGATGAGCACAGCCACGGCCAGGCCGAAGCCCATCTGTTGGAACATGACCAGCTGGCCGGAGGCGAAGCCGGCGAACACGGCCACCATGATCAGGGCGGCGCCGGTGATGATCCCGGCGGTGGTGCGCAGTCCGTAGGCCACCGACCCGGTGTTGTCCCCGGTGATGTCGTAGTGCTCCCGGATCCGGGACAGCAGGAACACGTGGTAGTCCATGGACAGGCCGAAGAGCACGGAGAAGAGGAACAGCGGTAGCCAGGCTTCGATCACCTCCACCTGCTGGAACCCGAGCAGGTCGGCCCCCACCCCCTTCTGGCTGACCAGCACGATCAGCCCGTAGGCGGCAGCCACCGACAGCAGGTTGAGGAGGATGGCCTTGATGGGCACCACCACCGAGCGGAAGGCGACGGTGAGGAGCAGGAACGAGAGGCCGAGGACGAAGACGAACACGATGGGCATGTAGCGGTCGGTGATGTCGAAGAAGTCCTTGTTGAAGGCCGTCTCCCCACCCACCAGGACGTCGGCCGGCGTGCCCTCCGGGAACGCCTGCGCCACGTAGCGGTCGCGTATCCGGTCGATGGACTCGGTGGCCGTCTTGCTCGTCGGGTCGCCGTTGATCGGAGCCGAGATCAGGGCCAGATCGCCGGCCTGATTGGTCTCCACCCGGGAGGGGCCGAAGAGGCCGTCCCCGGCCAGCCCGTCGCGGAGGCGCTGGATGCCTGCCTGCACCGCTGGGTCGCTGATCCGGCCGTCGACCACGATCTCCACGGGCGCACTGAGCCCACCGGAGAACTCCCGGGCCAGCACGTCGAACGCCTTCTTGGACTCGAAGCTCGCGGGCAGGGTGCTGACGCCCGAGAAGCCGGTGCGCATGTCGAGGGCGGACGAGGCCGCAGCTAGCAGGATGGCGACCCCGATGGCCAGGCTGACCACCGGACGGCCCATGACCAGGTGCGTGACCTTGTCCCAGAACCCGCCTTCCTTGCCCACCTCGCCGCCCGACGCCTGGCGGCGGATGCTCAGGCGGTTGATGCGGTCGCCCAGGAGGCCCAACATGGCCGGGAGCAGGGTCATCGACGCCACCACGGCGGCGACGACCACGAAGGCGGCCCCCGCGGCCAGGCTGCGGAAGATGGTGCTCGGGACGATGAACATGCCCGTGAGCGCGAGCACGACGGTCAGGCCGCTGAAGAAGACGGCCCGGCTGGCAGTGGCCCCCGCGGCCTCGATGGCGTCGAGCTTCTCCAGGCCTCGGTGGCGCTCCTCCCGGTAGCGGGAGACGACGAACAGGGAGTAGTCGATGCCCACGGCCAGGCCCATCATCGTGATCATGTTGGTGACGAAGAAGGCGAACTGGGCTTGCTGTCCGACGACGGCCACCAAGGCGATGGCGATGACGATCGCGGCGATGCCGATGAGAAGGGGCAGCAGGGCAGCCACGACGGCGCCGAACACCACCACCAGGATCACGAGGGCGGCGAGGATGCCGATCGACTCGCCCTTGAGCAGGTCCTCCTCGATCACTTTGTTGAAGTCGTCGTTCAGGGAGGCAGGGCCGAACAGCTGGGTGGTGAAGCCATCCCGGCGGATGTCCTCGGCCACACCCCGCAGCTCGGGGGCGTGGTCCACGGCGGCCATGACTTCGCCGGCCAGGGTGGTGGGGAGGACGGTGCTGCGCCGGTCCTGGGACACCATGGTGGCGTCGTCGGTGTCGTAGAAGCTCTGCACGCCCAGGACGATCTCGGGGCCCAGGGCCTGGATCCTGGCCTGAAGGTCGGAGACGAAGGACCGGTAGGCGGGGTCGTCCACCGTCGCCCCGTCGGATGACACGACGAAGATCTCCGTTGCCCGGTCGGGTCCTCGCAGGCGGTCCTCCACCAGCATCAGGGCCTGCTTGGCCTCAGGATTGTTGGTGACGTCGGCCTCGGTGTTCAGGGCGTCGGCCAGCAGGGTCGAGATGAGCGCTCCCGACACGACGATGGTCAGCACCCAGATGGCGATGGTGCGCCAGGGGTGGCGGCTGCTGGATCGCGCCAAGGACTGGGTGGACAGAGCCAAGTCTTCGCCTCTCGATGGCCGCCAGGGGGTGCTTCTCCGGCCGCGCCGCGTGGTTTCCGGGGTTGTTCCCTCTTGCCATTATCGTACGTAGTACGTACGCTCAACATGCGGGCCTTGGCCCACGAGCTCGGGGTGGGGACGATGTCGCTCTACCACCACGTCCCCAACAAGGACGCCCTGCTCGACGGTTTGGTCGAGGCGGCCCTGTCCGAGATCGAGATCCCGTCGGTCGACTCCGGCACCTGGGATCAGCGGGCGGCGCGCATGGCCCGCTCCCTCCGGATGGTGACCATGCGCCATCCCGGCTGCGTCCCCCTGCTGGTCACCCGGCCCTTCACCACCGCCACCGCCCTCCGTCCGTGCGAGGCCGCCTTCGAAGCCCTCGAGGAGGCGGGGCTCGACGTGGAGCAGGCCCTCATCGCCTTCCGCACGATCGTGGCCTACGTCCTGGGCTTCGTGATGATGGAGTCGGCCGGATTCTTCGGCGGCGTCGGCCCCGACCGCGATCCCGAGGAGCTGATGGAGCTGGGGCTCCCTCGGCTGGCCGAGCTGGCCCCCCACCTGGCCGGCCGCGACGTCGACGCCGACTTCGACGGCGGGCTCCGGGTGGTCGAGCTGGGGGCCCTGACCGCCCTCCTCGGAGGTCGCTGAGCGACGGCTCCGGGCGCCGGTAAGGTTCCCGCCCGAAGGCCGGGGCGGGACTTTCGTGGCCGAAGGAGCTGGCGATGACGTCGTCCGATCACCATTGCGCCACCGCCCGACGGCGGGTGGCGGCCATAGTGGCGTTTGCCCTGGCCACCATCGGCCTCGTTGTCGTCGGCGGCAGCGTCGAAGCCCAGGTCGTGGTGCGAATCCGGGCCGGTGAGGTCACCCGCGTGCTACACGGTCTCGGCGTCATCCCCCTGCCCTTCGCCGCCCGGGACATCGCCGTGCACTGGCAGGGCAACCCCGACGCCCAGGTCACCTATGCGCTCAGCGGGGACGGCGTGAGCTTCGGGGCCTCAGCCGACGTGGGCCGGGACGAGGTGGGGGAGCAGCGCGGCAACGGAGAGACCTACGGCGCTGTCATCCCCGCTGCCGGGGCCACCTTCGTCCGGGTCAGCAGCGACCGTCCCCTCGGTCGGCTGACGGTTCTCGCTCTGGCCGACGGTGAGCGGGTCGTCACCTACAAGCCTGTGCCCGGGCGGCCCGCCGGAGGCGCCGTGACCCAGCGTCCGATCGTCCCCCGATCGGGATGGGGGGCCGACGAGTCGCTCCGCTTCGACGCCGCCGGCAACGAGGTATGGGCCCCGACCTTCCACCCCGTCCAGAAGCTGATCGTGCACCACACCGCCGGCGCCAACCGCGATCCCGATCCGGCCGCCACCCTCCGGTCGATCTACTACTACCACGCAGTCACGCAGGGCTGGGGAGACATCGGGTACAACTTCCTCATCGACGAGAGCGGCACGATCTACAAGGGCCGCCACTCGCACACGACGGCCACGCCATCGCCGGCCTCGCCCAGTCCTGATGACACGCTCACGGGCGAGGACGCGGCCGGCAACGGCGTCACCGCGGCCCACGCCGTGAACTTCAACTCCGGCACCGTCGGCGTCGCCCTCCTGGGCACTCTCACCAACCAGGACGCCACGCCTGCGGCGAGGAGCGCACTGGTCGACTTCCTGGCCTGGAAGGCGGACGCCCACGGCATCGACCCCACGGGTTCGTCCAACTTCGTGAACCCGGTCAGCGGCGGCCAGAAGGTGTTCGCCAACATCGCCGGCCACCGCGATGTCAGCGCCACGGAGTGCCCGGGCGGAGTGTTCTACGACACCCTGCCGGCGCTGCGTACCGCCGTCGCCACCCGGATCTCCGGAGGATCGACGTCGACCACCGTGGCCCCGTCCACCACCACGACGACACGCCCGAAGAAGGGCCGCAAGCCGGTCGCCAACCTGCTGGCCACCCTCCAGGAGGCCACCCGCACCCTCGGCTGACGCATCAACGGCGGCTCGCTATCCTCGGTGTGACTGGGAAGTGCGCCCGTGAGCAACGAGAGGGACAACCTCACCGAGCTGATCCGCCTGCAGCTGGCCGAGCGCGACGTCTGTGAAATCGCCAGCTCGTACCTGCTCGAAGTCGAGCTTCGGGAACGCTTGGCCGCTCTCGGCGTGGAGCCCTCGCCGGATGTGAGCGTCGCCCTCATGGCCGTGGCCATGCTCCTCGCCGAGAAAGCCCCCGAGTGGGGCGGGGACTGTCGTGACGCCCTGGGTGAGATCGCCCAACTCGGCTTGGCTCTCTTGGTGCAGTCGGACACGGGCGAGCAACCCGACGGCTGACGCTGCGCCGCTGGTGGGACGGCTGCTCCCGGCGTTGCCGGCAGTTGCCTTTCTGGCCACGTTCGGGTTCTTCTTCGTGGACAAGAACCGCGAGGCCCGTACCGTCCTGAAGAGCGGTCGGGGCCTGTTCACTGTGGCCGCCATCATCGTCGGTTACCTGGCCATCGCCTTCGTGCTGCGGCGCTTCGTCCGCTGGGCATGGGCGGCGCCAGTCGTGCTCACGGCCGTGGTCGTCGCACTGGCCGCCTGGATCGTCCGCCCGTACTACGTCGACGAGACGGCCGATCGTCAACTGGTGGCGGGCCCAGTTCAGGACGCGTCGGAGGTGACGGCGCCGGCGACGAGCCAGGACCAGCCTCCTCAGTCACAGGCTCCCGCCGCCGGACCCGTGCGCATCAGCTCCGGTGCCATCCGGGGCCTCGGCCACGACGCCAGCGGCACGATCTCGATCATCCGCAGTCCCGACGGCTCGAGCGTCGCGCGCTTCGAGAACTTCGACATCGAGGGCACGCCCGACCCCCGGGTGTATCTCGTCCAGGGCGACGACGTGCGCGCCCCAGGCGGGATCGAGCTGGGGCGCCTTCAGGGGAATGTGGGTCAGGTCCTCGACTACGCCGTCCCCGACACGGAGGCAGGCCCGGGCTGGACCGTCCTCGTCTGGTGCCGCAGCTTCTCGGTCCCGATCGCGAACGCCACCCAGACCCCGGCCTGAGCGCACGACGCTGGGCGCTCAAGGGAGGTTCAGTACGTTGCGGAGGATCTCGTCAACCGTGTGACGGGTCGCCGAATCGAGCCGGCCCATGCGTTCACCCAAACGCCGGGTTGAAATCGCCCGGACCTGTTCGACTTGGAACGCCGTCGTGTGGTCGAGGCCGTTGTTGTCATCGGGTTCGGCCACGACGTGGAGCGGCAGTTGTCTGATCGTGGACGTCCCAGGTACGACGATGACCAGGCGAAGGTTCGGGTGGTGAAGTTGATCGTCCGACACGATCAGCGCGGGGCGGCGTAGAGCCTGCTCGCGGTCCGCGGGATGAGCCCCGAAGTCGACGCGCCAGATGTCGCCACGCGAGAGCGTGGGCTCAGTCGCCACGGATCCCATCGCCCGCGGCGTCGTCCAGCACCTCGACCTCAGCTTCATACGCAGCGTGCTCGTCGTCAGTCAGCTTCTCGATGGCGTCATGGACGTTGTCCCACCATTCCTCGCGGCTGAGGCGGTGGATGGCGTCGCTCACCACGTCGAGCAGCGTCGTGCCCCTCTGGTTCGCGATCCTGGCGATCTCGTCGCGCAGCTCGACGGGGACCCTAAGCGTGGTCGTCTCGTGTGGCGCCATAGACATAGCCTACTGAGGCGACAAGCTGAGCGCTGGGTACCTGAGCGCCAAGAAGTTCACCAACCGTCCGTCTCTGGGCGTCGCCGCTTGATGGGTGCCCCAAGTCACACCTACGGCCGGGACCTAACGTGAGAAGATGTGTCGCCAGCCGACTGCTGAACGCGTGCCCTCCGATCGGCCGTTGGGCGGGCCGGGCCCCCG
>JAIVIH010000220.1 GCA_020200615.1 Actinomycetota bacterium
CCCCCCGGCAGCGCTACAGCAGTGGATGGTGAAGTCCGACAAAGGGGGATCGCCAGCGTGGCGACCGTCAACGGAACCGTTAAGTGGTTCAACTCGGAAAAGGGCTTCGGTTTCATCGCCCAGCCCGACGGAGGTGCCGACGTCTTCGTGCACCACTCGGCCATCCAGATGAGCGGCTACCGCAGTCTGGAAGAAGGTCAGCGAGTGGAGTTCGAACTGGTCGAGGGGCCGAAGGGCCTCATGGCCGCCAACGTTCGTCCCGTTTAGGGGTCAGTTCCGCGCCGCCTCCGGCGGCGTC
Source organism: Actinomycetota bacterium (assembly GCA_020200615.1). The sequence goes on from JAIVIH010000220.1 coordinate 299, forward strand.
CAGCGAGCAGTGGTTGTGACGGCGCAAGTGGGGTCGATGACGGCCGTGCCCGAGGCCAGGCGGGTCAGTACACGACGACCGATCGGGCCACTTCACCGGCCTCCATGGCTGCGAAGGCAGCGTTGACCTCGGCCACGTCGATCCTGCGGGACACCAGCTCGTCCAGCTTCAACTGCCCATTGCCGTAGAGCTCGACCAGGCGGGGGATGTCGCGCCGGATGTCGGACGATCCCAGCCAGCAGCCCTTGACCGTCTTCTCGGCCAGCACCAGGCCGACCATGGCCGGGATCTGGATCACCACGTCCATGGCCGGGATCCCGACGAGGACGGTCTGGCCGCCGCGCCGGGTCATGCCCAGGGCCTGGTCGATGGTGGGGCCCCGGCCGATGACCTCGAAGGCGACGTCGGCGCCGTGCTGGGCGGTCAGGTCCATCACCGCCGCCACCGGGTTCCGCTCCGTCGCCAGCACCACGCTGGTGGCCCCCAGGGCTCGGGCCAGCTCCAGCTTGTCGGCGTGCACGTCCACGGCCACGATCTCCGCCGCCCCGGCGATACGGGCGCCCTGGATCACGTTCAGCCCGACCCCGCCGCAGCCGATGACGGCCACGGTGTCACCCGGCCGGATGTCGGCTGTGTTGAGGGCGGCGCCCACTCCCGTGACCACGGCGCAGCCCATGAGGGCGGCGACGGACGGGTCGACATGGGAAGGAACCTTGACCACGGCGATGGTAGGGACGACGGTCACCTCGGAGAAGGCGCCACACCCGAGGGCCTGGAAGAGGGGCCCGGTGGGCGTCTGGAGGCGGGCGGTGCCGTCCAGGAGGCCGGCGCTGGACATGGCCACCGTCGCCTGCTGGCACAGGGCCGGCTGCCCCCGCCGGCAGTAGAAGCAGGCGCCGCACTGGGCCACCCACGAGAGCACGACGGCGTCGCCCGGCGCCAGGCCGTCGACGTCGGGGCCTACCGCTTCGACCACACCCGCCCCCTCGTGGCCCAGCACGCACGGGAGGGGCACGGGGATCGTGCCCTGCTGCATGGCCACGTCCGAGTGGCACACGCCGGCTGCGGTCATGCGCACCCCCACTTCCCCCGTGCGCGGCGGGTCGGCGTGGACGTCGTCCCGAAGCTCGAGGGGCTGGCCTACGGCCGTGAGCACGGCCGCTCTGGACATCAGTGGGCGGGGGGAAGGCCGCGCTCTTCCCGATCGGCGGCCTTGACCCCGTAGGCGACGATGATCGACGGCGCCAGGACGATCGACCCCACGACCAGGGAGGCGATCACGACCGTCACCAGCGGGTCGGGAAAGCCGGCCAGGGCGCCGATCACGAAGACCACGATGGCCAGCAGGAACAGCCCGTAGCCGGCGCGCTTGCCGGCCTTGGCCATCTGACCGAACCGGGCTCG
>JAIVIH010000018.1 GCA_020200615.1 Actinomycetota bacterium
GAGTCATTCCCGACTCCACCGCAGATCGTGTCGGCGTCCTCGCCTCCGGAGAGCTCATCGTCGCCACCACCCCCGAAGATGACGTCGGCGCCCCCCAGCCCGGCGATGCGGTCGGGCCCGGCCGTGCCGTAGATCACATCGGGCCCGGCCGTGCCGACGGTCACCGCTCCCGGGAGGGCGATGATCGCACCCGGCCCCGGCGCCGGCGACGCCGAGCAAATCGCAGGCGCCGGAAGCGAGACGCAGTCTGCGGCCGTATACGCCCCGCCGCTCACGTAGATGTTGTTGGGAATGTCGCAGACGTAGGGCACCACGTTGACACCCTGGATGAACCCGCCGAGGGTGCTGAACGGCGTCGGGTCGTTCGGGTCGGTGGGTATAGCCACCTCGAAGTGGAGGTGCGGCCCACTGGCGGCTCCCACGTCGTTCTCCGTTCCGAGGACGTCACCGGCGTTGATCGTCATCCCCACCGCCCAACCGTTGGCGGTTACCGTCCCGGTGCCGAAGTGCGTGTACTTCGTCCACTCGCCGTTCGGGTGCTCGATCCAGACGTAGTTGTTGTACTCCTGGCAGAGGCCGGTAACCACGCTGTCGGGGATGGGGTTCCCATTCATGTCCTGGTCGTCTTGGCAGCTGTGCTCCAGGGAGTCGTCCTGGGGGTTGCCGGCCTTATCCACGCCGTCGCCTGCGCCGGGGCTGTTCCCGTTGAAATCGACGACGGCGCGGATGATGCCGGAGGCGGCGGCCACGATCGTGGAGCCCGCCCCGGCACCCATGTCGATGCGGTCCTTCGCCGGGGCGTGGTCGTGGTGGTCCCGGGACACGGTGACGTTCGTCCCATTGGCGTACGGGATGCGGTACACGCCGTCCGACATGGTGAACGAATGATCAGCGGTAGCGGGACCCGAGAAGGCCGTCACCATGGACGCGGCGGCCATTGCAGCAACCGTCCCCAGCGCCAGGATCCGAGACCGGACCATCGACGCCCCCTCTCCGCGACCTAGGTCGCGGAGAAGACGTTATGCCTGGGGACCTCGATGGTCAACGGGCGTATCGCCGCCGGGCGCCTCACTCCCGATCGTCGGGAGTGCCCACGATGCTGCGGCGGTCGAGCCCGTAGCGGCCGTTGTCGCGCCCGGCCGGCGTGAGCTGCGGTTCGGGTTCAGGCGGGGGCGCGGGTGGCGCCGGCTCACGAGGAAGGGTCCAGCGGGGACCGGGCTTCTCGTCGTCGCCTGACAGCTTCACCGCGCAGAAGGCGAACAGGCCGAGCCAGACGAGGATGGTCCCGCCCAGGACGCTGTAGGCCACGACCGCGGTACTCATGGGGCCCGACTTCGTCTCCCGCAGCAGGATCGTGGTGTTGCGGACGAACGATGTGCGGCGCTCAGGCAAGGCCGAGATCTCCGGTTCGCCGTACTCGGGATCGGCAGGCAGGTAGATAGGTGCGGCCATGACCTCGTCACCTCGCTGGAGGCCCACCATGGACTTCCAGTCGCCGGTCACCGGCACAGGCCGGGAGGACACGTAACGCCCGGGGGCCACCTCCCGTAACGAGGCCGAGACCCGTCCGCCTCCCTGCCAGGACACGATGCCGAAGGCGGTCGCCGAGTCTGCCGCGTCCGCGGGATCGAGCTCGACCTCCACGTTGGCCCGGTCTCCTACCGGTTGGAGCCTGATCACCGCGTCCACCTTCCCGACGTTGCGGGGCAGGGGATAGATCAGGGCGCCAACGAGGACGACCAAGCCGGCGAGGGCCGCAACGGCAGGGACCCGCACCGTCCATCCTGGGACGGGTCGGGTGACGGCGCCGGCGAGGAGGGCGGTGCCGACCGCCACGACGGGCGCGAGCAGCGCCGCCTTGGGCAGGACGGAGGTCGACGCCTGGACGTCGGCCAAGAGGCCAAGCCAGATGATGTCGGCCGCCAGGCCGATGGTTCCGGCGGCGGCGCCCGCCACCAGCGCAAAGCGCAAGCGGTTCTCGGTTCCGAGGAGGTAAGCGACGCCCTCCACGGCCAGAGCGCCGACGATGTAGAGGGGGAAGTTGGGGAACGTGTGGTTGAGGGGGACGGCGACCAGAAAGGAGATGACGCCCCGGATGATCAGGTAGGCCACGACCGTCTTCACCGCGCCCCAGGGCCCCATGGCCACCCGGCCGAGGACGAGGGCAAAGCCGGCGGCAGCGGCGAGCAGGATCGGCAGGTACAGCACCTGGAACTGGGGGACGCCGAAGTCGAACTCACCCTGGACCACCGACACGCCCACCAGAACCGCGCCCAGCGCGGTCGCCTGGATGACACGGCCCAGAAGGGTGGGTTCGCCTCGTCCCTCACGGATCATGAGCCATACCGAGATCGTGGCCAGTGAGCCGCCGGCGATAAGCCCCAGGTGGCTCGGGCTCCAGAGGGTGACGTCGATGCCGTAGGCCTCGTGCCACATGTTGTCCAGGGGGAAGGAGATGAGCCCGCCCATGCCCAGGGCGGCCAAGGAGATCGCTGACCACGGCACCCGCAGTCCTCCCACTCGCATACCCACGGGCGCGTCGTCCAGCGTGGCGAAGATGATGGCGATGAGGGCGGAGTAGACGAGACCGCCCAGGCCCAGGACGATCATGGTGTGTGACGGCGTCATGAGCGCCTCGTCCCGCCCGAAGTCGATGTGGTACGCGACGTCCCAGTACACGCCGATGGCTGCGGAGGCCAGCATGAGCAGCCCGCTGAGGGTCCCGGCCATGGCCCAACCGGGGTAACCGGTGGACCGTTCGAGGCTGTAGGAGATGCGACGGAAGAACTGTTTGAGGGGGTTGCGCTCCTCGCCGTGCTCGCCGTAGACGACGAGGATCATCACGATGATCAGGTAGATCTGGAAGGGCGCGGCAACGTAGAACCACTGGTCCCAGGTCGTCTCTTGGCTTGGCATGTCAGCTCACCTCTCTGGCGGACGGACGGTCGGCGGCGCCGGAGGACGTCGCCTGGATCGCGGTTGACGCAGCAGATGCCTTTTCCATGGCCTGGGCCAGGGTGGCGAGCACCGACGTGGCCGCCAGCGGGCGGACCCGTCGGAGGGCGTCGGTGATCTCGGGGAGGCGCTCGGCGGGCATGCCTTCCCGGACGTACGGTTCCCAGACGTAGCGCTCGAACAGGGCCACGAACCGAGCGGCGATACGTCCGACGTCAGCTCGCAAGGCGGCGAGCTCGTCCTGGGTGACCTCCACGGGCACACCCACGGCCACGAGCTCCGCCCCGCTACGCAGCAGGCTGGGGCTGGGGACGCGGAAGGCGTCGCCCTCGGGGACGATCAGCCCCAGCTCGATGGCCCGGATGGCGATGGCGGGGTCGGTCGCCGCTTGAGGAAAGAGTTCGAGGAGCTCGAGCACGCTCCACACCTCGGGCTCCTCGTCGCTCCAGGGAGCGGTGAGCGCGTCCTCGAATCCGAGCAGGTCGGCCAAGCCCCGCCCTTCGCCCCACGCTCGGAGAAGCTCGGCGATGCCGGCCAGCGAGAAGCCCTGGTCCTGGAGCTGGGCGATGAGTCGCAGCCGGCCGAGGTGTCCGTCGTCGTAGTCGCCGACCCGTCCAATGAGGCGGGGAGGGGGCAGGAGGCCGAGGGTCTGGTAGTTGCGGATGTTGCGAGCCGTGGTCTCTGCCCGTCGGGCCAGCTCGTCGATGGTCACCGATCGCAGCGTAGGCCCGATTCTTACATCAAGTCAAGTAACATTAATACCGGCAGGACTGTCGGGCGTTACGATGCCCAGCCGCAGCCTGTCAAGAAGTGGCGGTGCGCTTTGACCAACGAACTCCTCCGTACCCCCGTCCCGGACACGGGTGGGCCCGACGAGCTTTCCCCCACCGAGGCGGTAGTTGCTGCCGTCTTCCCCCTCCTGCGGGGATGGCTCCACCTCGTCTGCTTCTTCCTGTCGATACCTGCCGGCTTGGTGGTTGTGGACAGCGCATCCCCTCGTGCTCGCACGGCGGCCATCGTCTACGCCATCGGGCTCACGGCCCTGTTCGGTGTGAGCGCCGCCTACCACCGCGGGCGGTGGTCGGCCACAGCCCGACCCCGGATGAAGCGAGCCGACCACGCCACCATCTTCGTGATGATCGCCGGCTCTTATACCCCGCTGTGCCTGGTCGCCTTGGGCGGCAGCCTGGGAAGGTCCGTCATGCTGGTCGTGTGGCTCGCCGCGGGCACGGGGGTTGTCCTGGCCGCGACCGGGATGGCCGAGAAGCCCATTGTCGGATCGATCACCTACATCGGCCTGGGGTGGCTCCTGGTCCTGATCCTGCCCGAGCTCACCCGCCAGCTGACCGACGCCCAGCTCGTGCTCATCCTCGTGGGCGGGCTCCTCTACACCGTCGGAAGCGTCTTTCTGGCCACGCGGTGGCCGGACCCGTATCCGACCGTCTTCGGGTACCACGAGATATGGCACGTGATGGTCGTCGCCGCGGCCGTCTGCCACTACGTCGCCATCCTGTCGGTGGTGAAGGCTGCGGCCTGAGCGTCGTGTGAAGTCCGACCATCTCGCCGTCGAGCTGGTGATCCAGACGGCCAGCGGCGTTCTCACCGGGCGCTTCGGCCCTCGTGAGGCGGTCACCATCCTCGCTTCGCAGGCGCCGCAGGCGCGAGGCGAGGCCCAGCTGCTCATCGGCCGAGACCCTCAGCAGTCGGGGGCCTATGCGCAGCTGCTCGGGTCGATCGCGGCCGAGCTGGCGGCCAGGGTGGAGGGGCACGATGAGGCCCGCGACATGCGGGCGGTGCTGTCTGAGCTCGATCGGCTCGTCCGTGCGCTGACGGCCTGACCGCTGGCCCTGCCGAAGCTCAGTCTCGGGGGCGGAGATGCTTGGCGTCGACGAGGTTGCGCTCCACGCCGTTGCCGAAGAGGACCCGGTACCGGATCCAGCTGAGCCCGCTCACCCCGATCACGACCCCCGGGGTCCCTGCCGGCACCCCCCGCAGCTCGTCGTCGGCTGCCTCCACCTTGTTCTTCTCTCGGAAAACACCGTTCGTGGCAGCAGGCATGTCCGCCAGTCTGCCTCGGGAACAGGGTGCACCACCCAACTGTTGATCCAATACCCGCACTTACCTGAGGTGAGGACATGGCCGACCTGAAGACGACGACTCTCCCCCTGCTGCCCCTAGCCACCGGGGTGGTGCTGCCCGGGATGGTGGTGACCATCGCCCTGGAGAGCCCCGAAGCCAGGGCCGCGGTGGAGGCCTCGGAGGCTTCCGGCGGCCGCCTGGTCATGGTGCCGCGCCTCGACGACCGGTTCGCCCGGGTGGGTGCAGTGGCCAAGATCGAGGACCGCGGCGACCTCCCCAGCGGCCTTCAGGTCGTGGTCGTGCGGGGCCTGGAGCGCGGTGTCATCGGCGTGGGTGTCCCCGGCCCGGGGTCGGCCACGTGGGTTCAGGTGGACGCGGTTCCCCCGCCGCCGGCCACCTCCCGAGCGTCCGAACTGGCCCGAGAGTACCGAGCGGTGATCGAGAACATCCTGGACAACCGGGGCGCCTCGCAGATGGCCGAGCTCTTCCGCGGCATCACCGACCCCGGGGCCATGGCCGACACGGGTGGGTACTCCCCCGATCTGAGCTTCGAGCAGAAGGTCGAGCTTCTGGAGACGGTCGACGTCGAGGAGCGGCTCGAAAAGGTCCTGGCCTGGGCCAATGAGCTTCTGGCCGACCTCACCCTGAAGGAGCGCATCCGCCAGGACGTCACCGAGGGGATGGACAAGACTCAGCGGGAGTTCCTGCTCCGCCAGCAGCTGGCGGCCATCCGGCGCGAGCTGGGGGAGGGGGCGGACGGCGAGGGGGCGGTCGAGGAGTACCGCCGGAGGTTGGAGGAGTCGGGCGCGCCCGATGACGTGCGAGCGTCGGTCGAGCGCGAGCTGGGCCGGCTGGAGCGGACGAGCGAGCAGAGCCCGGAGCACGGCTGGATCCGCTCGTGGCTGGACACGGTCCTGGAGATCCCGTGGGGCACCCGGTCGGACGACCGCTTGGACGTCGGTGAGGCCCGGGAGATCCTGAACGCCGACCACACGGGCCTGGACGACGTGAAGGACCGGATCGTCGAGTACCTGGCCGTGCGCAAGCTGCGGGCCGACCGGGGTCTCGGGCCGGCCAGCGGCCGGGGCTCGGGAGCGATCGTGGCCCTCGTGGGCCCGCCCGGCGTGGGCAAGACCTCCCTCGGCGAGTCGGTCGCACGGGCCCTGGGACGGAAGTTCGTTCGTGTCGCCTTGGGCGGCGTGCGGGACGAGGCCGAGATCCGCGGGCACCGGCGCACGTACGTCGGGGCTCAGCCCGGCCGGATCGTGCGGGCCCTGAGGGAGGCCGGCACCATGAACCCGGTCTTCCTCCTGGACGAGGTCGACAAGCTCGGGAGCGACTGGCGGGGCGACCCGTCGTCCGCCCTGCTCGAGGTCCTCGACCCGGCTCAGAACCACACGTTCCGGGACCACTACCTGGAGATCGACCTCGACCTGTCCGACGTGCTGTTCGTCGCCACGGCCAACGTGGTGGAGACGATCCCCAGCCCCCTGCTGGACCGCATGGAGGTCATTAGCCTGGACGGGTACATCGAGGACGAGAAGGTCGCCATCGCCCGTGACCACCTGCTCGACCGCCAGCGCGACCGCAACGGGCTCGGGTGCGAGGAGTGCACCGTGACCGACGGCGCCCTTCGCCGACCCGCCTGGCATCGGGCGACCTGGCCGCGCCGGTCACGGTCGACGCCGAGGATGTCCGCACCTACCTGGGCCGGCCCCGGTTCTTCTTCGAGGCGGCCGAACGGACGTCGGTGCCAGGCGTGGCGACCGGCCTGGCCGTCACCGGCGTCGGAGGGGACGTGCTGTTCATCGAGGCGACGGCCCTGCCCTCGTCGGGTGAGGGATCTCGGCTGGTGCTGACCGGTCAGCTCGGAGACGTCATGAAGGAGTCGGCGGAGATCGCCCTCTCCTACGTGCGTTCCCACCTGCCGGCTGATGTGGCCGGCTCCCGCTTCCACCTGCACGTCCCCGCCGGAGCCGTGCCCAAGGACGGGCCTTCGGCCGGCATCACCATGGCCACGGCCCTGGCGAGCCTGCTCTCGGGACGCCCGGTACGGTCGACGGTGGGCATGACCGGTGAGGTCACCCTCCAGGGCCGCGTCCTGCCCATCGGGGGGGTCAAGCAGAAGGTGCTGGCCGCCCACCGGGCCGGTCTCCGCGAGGTGATCCTCCCCGCCCGCAACGGCGCCGACCTCGACGACGTGCCCGAGGCCGTCCGGGAGCAGGTGACATTCCACCTGGTGAGCGAGATGGCCGAGGTGCTCGACCTGGCCCTGGAAGCCGAGGGAGCGGCCGCAGCCGCCGCCTAGGGCCCGAGGGGCCCCGAGCGACAAGCTAGAACTGGAGGGCGGCGGCCTGAACCGGGTCGCCGGGGAGCACGATGCTCTCCCGCGGCCTCGGTTCCCCCGCGGCGACGATCACGACCGGGGTTCCCACCTCGACCTGACTGAACAGCTCGGGTTGTACCAGACCGGGTTGACGATCTTCTCGACCACCTGCCAGTTCCCGGTGGGGGTCTCGAACCCGGCCTTGCCCGTCGCCACCGGCCACTGCTGCTTGATGGTTCCGTTCTCGTACAGGTAGAGCTGGTTCTCCCCGGTGCGGATGAGGATGACCTGGCGGAAGGCGTCCTTGCCGATCGCCGCAGGCACGTCCTTGGTGGCCAGGCGGACGACCTCGTCACCGAGGGTGATCCCGTCCCGCACGGCTTGTCGTGAGAGCTCGACGTCGAGCTCGCGGCCGGGACGGTCGGGAACGACACTGAGCCAGCCGGAACCGGCCTCCAAGCGGGCGTCCTGGGGCGCAAGCGCGAGTGCGGACGCGGCCTCAGTGATGGCCTCCTCGAGTTGCCCCTCGCGCCACCGGGGAACGGCCTCGACCACCCGCTCGGGGTGGCTGAAGAGCCTCTTCCACAGTCGCGTGGGCAGGCTGCCGTCGGCCTGGCCGAGGGCTCGCCGGACCGCACCCCGCACGTCCACCTGCAAGCCCAGGTCCCAGGCTGTGGTCGACACCTCGAACTCGCCCGCCTTGAGCTGAACGGGGCGGCGTAGGGGTGTCTCCAGGCGATCCTTCAGGAGCTGGATGGCATCGTCAGCCTCCAGGCCGCCCACGGGCACGCCCTGGATCAGGGTGTCGGGAAGCAGGCGACCGGAGGCGTTCCGGTCATAAATGGTGGCCCAGACGGCGCCCGCGCCCGCGAGGAGCAGGAACACGGTGACCCCGGCGATGGTGATGATCCAGCGACGGCTCACGTCGTCCATCCTCCGTTGGGGCCCGCCGGCCACACCCCGACCACGGGATCGAGGCTAGTCGGGGGCTGCCGCCCCTGTGTCGCGCTTCCTCCGAGTGAGCAGCCGGGTGACGAGGGCGAGGTCCTCAACGCCGATCGCTCGGGCGGCGGCGAGGAAGGTGAGCAGGCCGACCGCTCCTCCGAGCACGAGCTGGATGAGAGATCGCGTGGTTCCCGGGCCGACGGCCGAGGCCACGGTCCAGACGACCGCGGCCATGGCCAGGGCCGACACCACGGCTGCACCCGTGATCTTGACCATCTCCCGCAACGTATGGCGGATCTCGAGGCCGCCGATCCGCCGAGCGAGCAGTACTCCGGCGAGGGCGGCGGCGATGGCGTAGCAAAGGGTGTGGGCTACGCCCAGGCCCCGCACGTCGAAGGCGGGGAACAGGGCAAAGGAGAACACCAGGTAGGCGACGTTTCCGGCGATGTTGATGAGCATGGGCGTCTTGGTGTCCTGGCGGGCGTAGAACGCCCGCAGCAACAAGAGGAAGGCTGAGAACGGGAGCAGGCCGATGGCCAGCATGTCGAGGGTCGAGGCCACCAGGTGGCTGCTCTCGGCCTCCATCACCCCGTGTTCCAGCAGGGTCCGGATGAGGGGTCGCGAGAGCACGAGGTAGACGGCCGTGGCCGGGATCATGAGCAACGCCATGGCCCTCAGGCCGCCCGCGGTGCGAGCCCGGAAGCCGGCGACGTCCCCGTCGACGTACTGCGCCGAAAGGGTGGGAACCATGGCCGTCATGATCGATACCGTGGCGATCCCGTACGGCAACTGGAAGAAGGCGAAGGCCATGAAGTAGGCCGTCGGGCCGCCCTGGACCCCGTTGGCCAGCACCAGGGCCACCGCCAGCCCGATCTGGTTGGTGATCACGTAGCCGAACGTCCCCGTCGACAGACGGGCCAGCTTCCGCACCGCCGGATGCCGGAACTGGAACGTCGGCCGGAGCTTTCCCGGGAGACGGCGTAGGGAGGGCCAGTGGGCGAGGGCCATGGCCGCCACTCCGGCCGTCGTCCCAACTCCGAGCATGAGCTTCTGGGCCAGGCTGCCGGAAACGCCGGGGACGGTCGGGGTGCCGTGGACCAGGGCGGCGAAGGCCAGAAACGCCCCGATGACCACGAGGTTGTTGAGGATGGGGGCGAACATGGGGACCCCGAACCGGTCGTGAGCGTTGAGGAGGCCGGCGGCCACGGCCGCGAACCCGTAGAGCACGATCTGCGGGGCGAACACGCGGAGGAAGAAGGTGGCCAGCTCCTGCTGCTGAGCGGCCTGGGCGCCCGACAGCCGGAGGGTGAACAGCCGGATCACGACGGGGGCGGCGACCACAGCCAGGAGCGTGATGGCCACCAGGACGGTCATCGCCGTCGTGACCACGCTGGACACGGCTTCCCACGCCTCGTCCTTGGGCCGGGTTCTCAGCTCCTCGACGATCACGGGGATGAAGATCGAGGTCAGCACGCCGCCCAGAACCAGCTCGTAGATGACGTTGGGCATCGTGTTGGCGATGTTGTAGGTGTCGGCCAAGCGGGACTCGGTGACCCCGACGGCATAGGCGGCGGCCACGAGCCGGCCCAGGCCCGTCACTCGGGAAAGGGTGGTCCCCGCGGCCATGACCACGGCCGAGCGCCCGAGGCTTGGCCCACCGGCCGGGGGCGGGGCGGGGGGCCCCTTAGGCGGCCCGTCGGCGGTCATCTCGCCGGACAGTACCGGGCGAGCGGTCCGTTACCTCCGAACCGATTGACGAGACCGAAGGCGGGGTATGGCCATCATGTCTTTGGAATCGACCGACCCATGGGTGCGATGGATGCCAATATTCGACGCCAGCGAGAGCGTGGGGAAGGGTCGCCCTGAGATGCAGATCTCCCTGTCACTCATGCTGCCGCGTGACGAGCAGACGATCCCGGTCACCCGCCACATCGTGTCCCACGCCCTCGACGAGGTCGGCGCCCTCGACGAGTGCAAGGAGGACATCGCCGTAGCCCAGACCGAGGCCTGTACCAACGTCGTCAAACACTCCGGACCGGGTGACGAGTATGAGGTCCGGGTCGACATCGACCGGGAGAAGTGCGTCATCCGGGTCATCGACACCGGCCGAGGCTTCGACTGGCAGTCTCTCTTTCACGACGGCGACACCGACACGTCCGCCGAGCGCGGCCGAGGGATCCAACTCATGCGGGCTTTGGTGGACGAGGTGCGGTTCCTGTCCAAGCCCGAGACGGGCACGATCGTCCACCTGGAGAAAGCCCTGTCCTTCAGCGCCGACTCGGTGGTGCACCGGCTGGCTGGAGCGCCGGCCGGGCCGCGAGCCAGTCCCGACGGCTGACGAAGGAAGGAAGCTCGCCTTCTGCTAATCGTCAGGTTACTGTAGGCCCAGCGCATATACTGGGGCGCCCGGAACCCGACAAAACGGAGCGCGAGCACGATGGGACACGACTCACACGACAGACTTGTCCAGCGACGATCCCTCCTTCCGTCCTACCTGCTGCTCCTCTTGGCCGAGGAGCCAAGCCATGGGTACGAACTGGCCATCCGCCTGAGGGAATCGGGATTCGAGCTCCCCGGGCCGGGGCCGGTCTACCGGGAGTTGCGCTCTCTCGAGACGGCCGGCTTGCTGCGATCGGTCTGGTCGCTGCCCAGCTCAGGTCCGATACCACGGGTCTACCAACTGACGGCCGCCGGCCGCCGAGCGCTGGACCGGGCTGCGGCTGACCTCGTCGACATGGAGAGCCTCATCCACGACTTCCACGACCGCCACGCCACCCTCGCGGGTCCACCCCGAAGACGCCGGCGCCGAGCTGCGGACGTCACGTCAGGGGCGATCGCCGCAGGTATG
>JAIVIH010000019.1 GCA_020200615.1 Actinomycetota bacterium
GCGCTCGACTGCGTGGATGAGCCCGAAGTTCCCCTCCTGGATCAGGTCGAGGAGAGGCAGACCCGATACCTGGTACTTCTTGGCGATCGACACCACCAGGCGGAGGTTCGCCCGCACGAATGTGCGGGCCGCTTCCTCGCCCGCGGCCACCGCGGATTCGAGCTCGGCTCGCCTGCTGGGGTCGGAATTGTCGCCCAGGGAGGTCAGGTCCGCAGCGGCGTGACGACCGGCGAGCACGAGCTCGCCCAGGGTTCCTTCTTCGGCCCGCGTGAGCAAGGGGTACCTGCCGATGTCGTTGAGGTAGAGCTGAAGGAGATCCTCCTCCTCGCTGCTCCACCCACGCTGCTTGGCCAATGCGACGGCCCTCCCCCTTACGGATAAACGCTATCAGAGCGTCTTCGGATCGGAAGGGCGGCCCGGTTGACCGCGATCAGCGGTCCTCAGGCCTGAAAGCGGAGCCGGAGGCAGGTCTCGCGGCCCCGGCGCCGCACGTCCCAGCTCTGGGCGATCTGGCTGATGAGCCAGAGGCCCCGGCCGCGCTCGGCCAGCGCGTCGGGGCGCTGCTGGGCCTGGCTCTTTAGGTCGAATCCCGGTCCCTGGTCGCGGACCTCGACGGTGATGGAAGAGCCCGTGACCTCGGCCGTCGCCGAGGTGGCACCGCCGCCGTGCCGTTCGGCGTTGATCATGGCCTCGTGCACGGCCAGGACCACGGCATCGACGTCCCCCGGCCAGTGGGACTCCTCCAGCAGGGCCTGCAACTCGCGACGCGCCGGCCCCGGATCGGGGGGCAGCGCCCAAGTGTTGGCCAAACCGGTGGGGGTCAAAGTGATTCTCCGCGACAAATGAGTCGGAGTACTCATTCGATGTATTCCCACGAAATCCCTGCTGGAACCCTTCGGTCTTCTCGCGCTCTGAGGGTTCAACCAGCGCCGAAGACGGCCGCCAGTTCCTCGGGGACGGCGGTGTCCAGCTGCGAGTAGGTGCACGAGCGGGGGTCGCGGTCGGGGCGCCAGCGCACGAACTGGGTGGCGTGGCGGAACCGGTCACCCTGGAGGTGGTCGTAGGCCACCTCGACCACCAGCTCGGGGCGGAGGGGCTCCCACGACATGTCGCGGCCGGCGTTCCACCGGCTGGTCCCACCCGGCATGCGTCCGCCCAGCTCGGCGACGGCCGAGGCCCACTCCTTCCACGGATGATTCTCCAACGCACCGTCCCGAAGGGGGGACAGCTCGTCCACCAGCTCCTTGCGCCGGGCCACGGTGAAGGCCGAGGCCACGCCCACGTGGTGCAGGGTCCCCGCCTCGTCATAGAGACCGAGGAGCAGCGAGCCCACCACCCCTCCACTCTTGTGCCAGCGGAAGCCCGCCACCACGCAGTCGGCCGTGCGCTGGTGCTTCACCTTGAGCATGACCCGTTCGTTCTCCCGGTAGGGGAGGTCCATGGGCTTGGCCACCACCCCGTCCAGGCCTGCCCCCTCGAAGCGGTCGAACCATTGACGGGCCACGTCCTGGTCGCGGGTCGCAGGCGTGAGATGAACGGGCGGCTGGGCCCCGCCCAGGGCCTCCTCGAGACCCGCTCGGCGCTCAGAGAAGGGCCGGGAGCGGAGATCCTCGTCGCCAAGGGCCAGCAGATCGAAGGCCACGAACGAGGCGGGAGTCTCGGAGGCCAGGAGGCGGATCCGGGACTGGGCCGGATGTATCCGCTGGAGGAGAGCCTCGAAGTCCAGCCCATGGCGGGTGGCGATCACGATCTCGCCGTCCATCACGCACCGGGGCGGCAGTTGCGACCGGAGGGGGTCGAGCAGCTCGGGAAAGTAGCGGGTGAGCGGCTTCTCGTTCCGGCTTCCCAGCTCGACTTCATCGCCGTCCCGGAAGACGATGCACCGGAAGCCGTCCCACTTGGGTTCGTAGATCATGCCCTCCTGGGGCGGAAGCTCCCGGGCCAGCTTGGCCAGCATGGGGGCGACGGGCGGCATGACGGGCAGGCGCATGCGCCATGATCGCGTGTGTGGCGTGCCCAGGGTGGGGTACGTCCGCCCCGCCCATGACTCCCCTGGCCACGTACCGCCTCCAGCTTCACGCCGGTTTCGGCTTCGACGACGTTGCCGCCCTGGCTCCCTACCTGGCCGAGCTGGGTGTGAGCCATGTGTATTGCTCGCCCTACCTCCAGGCGCGCCCGGGGAGCACCCACGGCTACGACGTGGTCGACCACCGCCGGCTGAACGAGGAGCTGGGAGGCGAGGAGGGCTACCGGCGGATGGTGACCGCCCTCAGCGGCTTCGGCCTCTCCCACATCGTCGACATCGTCCCCAACCACATGGCCATCGCCGGGCGGAACAACGCCTGGTGGTGGGACGTCTTGGAGAACGGACCTTCGAGTCGATGGGCGGCCGCGTTCGACATCGACTGGAAGTCAACCGACGAGCGGATCAGCCAGCGGGTGCTGATGCCGGTTCTCGGGGACCACTACGGCCGCGTGCTCGAGGCCGGTGACCTCCGCCTGGAGCGGGAGGGCGGCTCCTTCACCGTGCGCTATTTCGAGCACGAGGCGCCCATCTCCCCGCGCACCCTCGACGACGTCCTGTCCGCCGCGGCCGACGCGTGCGGATCTGACGAGCTGGCCAGCATCGCCGTGGCCCTCGGCCGACTGCCACCGGCCACCGCTACCGACCTTCCCAGCGTCGAGGAGCGGCACCGGGACAAGGAGGTCCTGCGCAGCCGCCTGGAGCGGCTGCTGGCCGAGGAGCCGGATCTGGCCCGGGCCGTCGACAGCCAGACCGCGGCCCTGAACGCAGACCCGAACGCCCTCGACGAACTGATCCAGCGCCAGAGCTACCGGCTGGCCTACTGGCGCGTGGCCGGGCGGGAGTTGGACTACCGCCGGTTCTTCGACATCCCCGAGCTGGTGGGCCTGCACATGGAGGACCCCCGCGTTTTCGCCGACACCCACGAGCTCGTGCTGAGGCTGGCGAAGGACGGTGACGTGGCCGGGCTCCGGATCGACCACCCGGACGGCCTCCGCGACCCCACCGGCTACTTCCGCCGTCTGCGGGAGGCGGTCGGCCCCGAGGCGTACGTCGTGGCCGAGAAGATTCTGGAAGCCGAGGAGCCGCTTCCGCTCTCCTGGGCCGTGGCCGGCACCACCGGCTACGACTTCCTCAACCGGGTCGTGGGCTTGTTCGTGGACCCCGCCGGCGAGGTCGCCCTCACCGAGCTCTACGGGCGGTTCACGGGCGAGGAGGTGGACTTCCCGACCGTCGCCTACGAGGCCAAGCACCTCGTCATGCGGCATGTGCTGGCGGCCGACGTCATCCGCCTCAGCACGCTCATGTCCGAGGTCTGCGAGCACCACCGTCGCTACCGCGACTACACGGGCCACGCGCTCTACGACGCCATCACCGAGGTCGCCGCATGCTTCCGGGTGTACCGGACATACGTGGTCCCCGGCGAGCCGCCATCGGAAGCGGACGTCGCCGTGGTGGAGCAGGCCGTGGCCGACGCCGGGATGCGACGTCCTGATCTCGGATCCGACCTCCTGGACTTCCTCCGGGACGTCCTGCTCCTTCGTCTCACCGGCGATGCGGAGGCCGAGGTGGCCGTCCGGTTCCAGCAGCTCACGGCTCCGGTCACGGCCAAAGGCGTCGAGGACACCGCCTTCTACCGGCACGTGCGGTTGGTGGCCCTAAACGACGTGGGCGGGGACCCGGGATGTTTCGGCACCAGTCCCGAGTCCTTTCACGCCCACAACGCCCGGATGGCGGAGACGTGGCCCGCCACCATGCTCTCCACGTCCACGCACGACACCAAGCGGAGCGAGGACGTGCGGGTGCGCATCGCCTTGCTGTCGGAGGTTCCCGAGCAGTGGGCGCTGGCCGTGCGGCGGTGGTCGGCCGGCAACGACCGGCACCGGCGAGGCGACGGCGGCCAGTGGCCCGACCGCAACACCGAGTACCTGCTGTACCAGACCCTCGTCGGGGCGTGGCCGATCGAGGTCGACCGGGCCACCGCCTACGCCGAGAAGGCGGTCAAGGAGGCTAAGCGCCATACGTCCTGGATCACGCCCGCGCCCGACTACGAGGAGGCGGTCCGGGGCTTTGTGGCCGACGCTTTGGGCGACGAGGAGTTCACCACCGATCTGGAGACGTTCGTCCGGCCGCTGGTGGAGGCGGGACGGGTGGCGTCGCTGGCCCAGACCCTGCTCAAGCTCACGTCGCCGGGCGTTCCCGACCTGTACCAGGGCACCGAGCTTTGGGACCTGAGCCTGGTCGACCCCGACAACCGCACGCCGGTCGACTTCGACGCCCGCCGGGATCTGCTGGACAAGGTCCGGACCGCGGCCTCCGGCCGCACCGTGCTGGAGGCGGCTCACGTGGGTGCGCCCAAGCTGTGGCTTGTTCAGCGGGCGCTGGCCGCCCGGCGGCGACGGGCCACCGCCTTCGCCTCCGGAGCCGCCTACCGGCCTCTGTGGACCGAGGGGGAGAAGGCCCACCACGCGGTTTCCTTCCTTCGGGGGGAGGACGTGGTCGTCGTCGTCCCCCGCCTCGTGATCGGGCTGGCCGGCGAGTGGGGGGACACCGCCCTCGAGCTGCCTCCGGGCCGTTGGGTGGACGAGCTGGCGGGGACGGGGCGGAGCTGGGAGGGCGGTATCCCCGTCGCCCTGGCCGACGTGCTGGCCGGCTTCCCCGTCGCCCTCCTGGGCCGGACGTGATGGGCGGCGGGACACGCTCGGTCTGGGTGCCGGCGGCGTCGGGCGTCGAACTAGTCGAGGGCGAGCGGCGGACGGCCATGGACGGGCCCGATGAGGCGGGGTGGTGGACGGCCCCGGCGGAGACCGATGGCGACTACGCCTTCTCCATCGAGGGCCGGGCGCCCGTGCCCGACCCCCGCTCGCCGTGGCAGCCCGAGGGCGTGCACGGCCCCTCGCGTCCCGTCGACCACGCCGCCTTTCCCTGGACCGACGGACACTGGGCCGGCCGCGCCCTCGACGGCGCCGTCATCTACGAGCTGCACGTGGGGACGTACTCGCCCGACGGCACCTTCGCCGGTGTGGCCCGAGGGCTCGACCACCTCGTCGAGCTGGGGGTCTCCCACGTCGAGCTCATGCCCGTGGCCGAGTTCCCGGGCCGGCGGGGATGGGGTTACGACGGGGTCGACCTGTACGCCCCGCATCACGCCTATGGGGGACCGGAGGCGTTCAAGGCCCTGGTGGACGCTTGCCACGCCCGGGGCCTGGCCGTGCTCCTCGACGTCGTCTACAACCACCTGGGCCCCTCGGGGAACTACCTGGGACAGCTCGGGCCCTACTTCACCGATCGGTACGCCACTCCTTGGGGCCAGGCCGTCAACCTCGACGGCGAGGACAGCGACGAAGTCAGGGCCTTCTTCATCGACAACGCCCTTCACTGGCTGCGGAACTACCACGTGGACGGACTGCGACTCGACGCCGTCCACGCCATCCTGGACACGTCGGCCTTCCACCTCCTCGAGGAGCTGGCCGAGCGGGTGGACGAGTTGGAGGCGGAGTTGGGCCGCCCGCTGGCGTTGATCGCGGAGAGCGACCTCAACGACCCGCGGGTGGTGCAGGACCGGGACGCCGGCGGTTACGGCATGGACGCCCAGTGGAGCGACGACTTCCATCACGCCCTCCATGCGGTGCTCACGGGCGAGACAACCGGCTACTACGGCGACTTCGGAACCCTCGCCCAGCTGGGCAAGGCGCTCCGGCACGCCTTCGTCTACGACGGCATCCACTCCCGTCACCGCCGCCGGCGTCACGGACGTCCCCCGGCGGGGCTGCCGCCGGGTCGGTTCCTGGCCTACGCCCAGACACATGACCAGGTCGGCAACCGGGCCCGGGGCGAGCGGCTGAGCGCCCTGGTTAATCCGGCCCGGCTGCGGATGGCAGCCGCCCTCACCCTGTGCTCGCCCTTCGTGCCCATGCTCTTCCAGGGCGAGGAGTGGGGTGCCGCCACGCCCTTCCTGTACTTCACCGACCATGAAGATTCCGACCTCGGGCGGGCGGTGAGCGAGGCCCGGAGGCGGGAGTTCGCCGCCTTCGGTTGGAAGCCGGACGAGGTTCCCGATCCGCAGGACCCGGAGACGTTTCACCGTTCCGTCCTCGACTGGTCGGAGCCGGCACGAGACCCACACGCCGGGCTCCTGGACTGGCACCGTCGCCTCATCCGTCTCCGGCAGGAGCACGGTCTCCACGAAGCGGGCTTCGAGAGCGTCGACGTGCACTTCGACGAGGGTGATCGATGGTTGGTGCTGGACCGAGGACGGGTCGTGGTGGCGCTGTCCCTGGCCGATCAACCGGTCGACGTGCCGCTGGGAGACGGAGGATCCCGCGGCGTCCGGTTGTCGGCCGGGGACGTGGAGGTCACCGCCACCACCGCCCGGCTCGGGCCCGACAGCGTCGTGGTCCTGGCCTAGAAGCGTTGATTATCGCCAAGAGAGGCTTATTCAACAGCCTTCCAGTGAGGCCAGCCTCGGACCGCCGAGAGCGACTCGTCGTCGAGTGACGTAGCTTTTCGCGCGCCGGACGTGGGTCCGAGGCTGTCCTCGCGGGGGTGGTCGCCATGGCGAGCGTGACAAATGTGAACGACCTGCTCGAGGGCCACGTGACGCTGGACCTGGAGTGCCTCGACCGGA
>JAIVIH010000221.1 GCA_020200615.1 Actinomycetota bacterium
CCAGCTGGGTGAGGTTCCGGCCGAACTGGTCGAGGACAAGGGAGCCGGTAGGGGCGTTCTCGCTGCTCGGGGCGCCCGAAGTGGCCTCCTTGCCCGAGTAGCCGGAGAGGAGCTGGATGACCTGCTGGCGAACACGCGACAGGTCGGCACCCAGCTTGACCAGCACCTGGGCGGCGACACCTTCTCCCTCCCGGATGAGGCCGAGGAGGATGTGCTCGGTGCCGATGTAGTTGTGGCCGAGCTGGAGAGCCTCCCGGAGGGAGAGCTCGAGGACCTTCTTGGCCCGGGGCGTGAAGGGAATGTGGCCGCTGGGCGACGAGCCGCCCTGGCCGATGATCTCCTCGACCTGGGTGCGGACGGCCTCCAGGGAGATGCCGAGCTGCTCCAGAGCCTTGGCCGCGACACCTTCACCCTCGTGGATGAGGCCCAGGAGAATGTGCTCGGTGCCGATGTAGTTGTGGTTCAGGAGGCGAGCCTCCTCCTGAGCCAAGACCACGACTCTTCGGGCTCGGTCAGTAAATCGCTCGAACAAGAGAACCCCCTATACAGGGACGGGTGGGTCCGCGGCGGAAGTCTACCGAGGTCACGCTAGATGCAACACGCAGTCTCCGTGCCGCGTTCCCAGGTTCCAGAGAAGCCACACCTCCTCTTTCGGCGGTTTAGCCGGACATGGACAAGAATTTCGAGTTGAGCGGTCGCTTGACGTAGGTTCTAGAGCATGGTCGGGCTGGCTTCGCTCCTCTCCCTCCCCAGCCTCGAGGGGGACCTGGCACGGGTTGAGGACGCGCTGCGCCGCACGGTGCAGGCGGGCGACCCGTTCATGACCACGGTCGCCAGCCACCTGATCCCAGCCGGCGGCAAGCGTCTCCGGCCCGCCCTGGCCCTGGGGGTGGGCAACCTGGCCGCTTCCCCCGTCTCCGACGACGTGGTCATGGGCGGATGCGCCGTGGAACTGGTCCATCTCGGTTCCCTCTACCACGACGACGTGATGGACGAGGCCCGGACCCGCCGCAACGTCGAGAGCGTGAACGCCCGGTGGGGCAACCTGGTGGCCATCCTGGCCGGGGACTTTCTGCTGGCCCGGGCGTCCGAGATCGCCGCCTCCCTCGGTACCGAGGTGGCCGGGCTGCTGGCCATGACCATCGGCCAGCTGTGCGAGGGGCAGGTCCGGGAGCTGTCCCAGACGTTCGACGTCGGGCGCACCGAAGACGACTACCTCGTGTCAATCCAGGGCAAGACGGCGTCTCTCATGTCCACGGCCTGTCGCATCGGGGGCATCACCGCCGGTCTCGACCGGCCCAGCATCGATTCCGTCACCCGCTACGGCGAGCGGGTGGGGATGGTGTTCCAGATCGTGGACGACATCCTCGACGTGGTCGCCACCGAGGAGCAGCTGGGCAAGCCGGCCGGGAACGACCTCGTGGAGGGTGTGTACACCCTGCCCGTCATCCGTGCTCTGGCCAGCGCGGACACGGCGGACACCCTCCGGCGGCTGTTGCGCCGCCACATCGAGCCCGATGCCGTGGCTGAGGCCCGGGCCCTCATCCGGTCCAACGGGGCCGTACCCGCGGCCTTGGACGTGGCCCGCGGCTACGCCGAGCAGGCCGCCGAAGTGCTGGATGGGCTGGACGCCGATGGTCCGTCCGTCGCCGCCCTCCGGAGCCTTCCCCACCACCTGGTCGA
>JAIVIH010000020.1 GCA_020200615.1 Actinomycetota bacterium
GCGCCCGACACACCCGAACCCGATCCGCCGGCCGAGGCCGAGCTCGCCGACAACCAGGCGGTCAAGGACGAGGCCGTGCTCGGACGCGAGGGCGTCGAGCAGGACCTGATGCAGAAGGACGAGTCCCCCGAGGGCGAGGAGATCGAGGACGTCGAGGACGTCGAGGACGAGTAGCCCCCGGCTCCCGTGGGCAGAACCGAAGGGAACCCTTTCGCACACCAGGAGGAACCCATGGGGAGTCGACCGGTTGTCGAAACCGGCCACGATCGAAAGGCGCTCGTGGCGGACGCCGGTTTCCGGCGCATCTCTTTCGCCAGCGTCGTGGCCGGCGTGCTCGCGGCCTACGGCGCCTTTGCCGTGCTCGCGGGACTGGTAGCCGGCGTCATCGACGCCCTAGATGTCGACATCGACCTGTCCGAACGGTGGCAGGAGCTGGGACTGGCCGGGGCCCTCGTCATCGCGGGGCTCCTCCTGGTCGCCTATCTGTTCGGTGGCTACGTGGCCGGACGCATGGCCCGACGGGCCGGCTTGCTGCACGGCGTGGCCGTGTTCGTGCTGGGAGTGATCGTCGTGGCCTTGGCCGCGGTCATCGCCCGCCAGTTGGGTGGCGCCGACGCCACCGTCGAGAACCTTCGAGCCTTGGGTGTCCCGACGACAGGCTCTGAGTGGCGTGACATCGCCACGGTGGCCGGGATCGCTTCCCTCGCGGCCATGCTGCTCGGGGCGGTCGGTGGTGGCCTTCTGGGCGAGCGCTGGCACACCAAGCTCCTGTCCCGGGCCCTCGACCCCCGCGTGGGTGCTCAGGCCGAGGCCTCGCGGGCGGCAGAGGAGCGGGCGGCCGAGGCCGAGGAGCAGCGCGTCGCCGCCGGCGAGCGGGGCACAGCCGCCTTCCAGCGGGTGCGGGCCACCGCTCCCACCCGTACCGAGCGTGCCGACCGGGCCGACCTCGAGCCCGCCCGGGCCTCTGAGCGGGATCTCGGCACCGAGCGGGACCTGGGGACCGAGCGGGACCTCGGGACCGAGCGTGGTCTCGGGGCGGATGACTACGTCGAGGCCGACGACGACGACCGGGTGGTCCGGCGGACGCCCGTCCGGGAGGCCGACCCTCGCCGCGTCGACGACGGTCCCGACCTGCCACCTCGCAACGGGACCGACCCGATCACGCGGCGGTAAAGCGTCAGGGACCGGTCGTCGGTGCAGCCGGCGCCGCCGCCGGGCGCGAGTACTGGGTGAGGTACAGCTCCCGGTAGAGACCGTCTCGCTCGACCAGTTGCTCGTGGGTGCCTCGCTCCACGATGCGGCCGTCGTCCACCACGAGGATCTGTTCTGCGGCCTGGATGGTGGACAGCCGGTGGGCGATCACGAGCGACGTCCGGCCGGTGAGGGCCTCGGCCAGAGCCTGCTGCACCAGGAGCTCCGTGTCGGAGTCCAGGTGAGCGGTGGCTTCGTCGAGGATGACGATGGCCGGGCTCTTCAAGAGCACCCGGGCCAGCGCCAGCCGCTGCTTCTCACCTCCCGACAACCGGTAGCCCCGCTCGCCCACGACGGTGTCGTAGCCCTCGGGCAGGCTGGCGATGAGGTTGTGGATGCGGGCCGCCCGGCAGGCGTCGACGACCTCGTCCTGGGTGGCGTCGGGCTTGGCGTACCGAAGGTTGACGCCGATGGTCTCGTGGAACAGGTGGGGGTCCTGGGTGACCATGCCGATGGCCGCGGCCAGGCTCCCCGTGGTGAGGTCCCGGACGTCGTGGCCGTCGATCCGCACCGTGCCCGCAGTGACGTCGTACAGCCGGGGGACGAGATTGCACAGGGTCGTCTTGCCGGAGCCGGTGGGGCCAACTAGGGCGATCATCTGGCCGGGCTCGGCGGTGAAGGACACGCCCTTCAGGATCACGCCCGAAGGCTCGTCGGACAGTGGCGCGGTCACGTCCGCCTCCAGGGAGGGGATGGAAACGGTCGAGGGGGCCGGGTAGCGGAACCAGACGTCGTCGAAATCGATGCGACCCTCGGCATCTATTAGGTCGTACGCCCCCGGGGACTCCACGATGGGTGACCGAGCGTCCAGTACTTCGAAGACCCGCTCGAAGGACACGAAGGCCGTCATCACGTCGACCTGGGCATTGGTCAGCTGGGTAAGAGGCCCGTACAGCCGGGTCACGTACAGGGCGAGCGCGGTGAGCGTCCCCACGGTGAGGCTCCCGTTGATCACCTGGCGGGCGCCGAACCAGTAGACCATCACCGTCCCGACCGCAGCCAGCATGCCGAGGGCGGCGAAGAACACCCGGCTCAACAGGGCGGTCTTGATCCCGATGTCACGCACCCGCCCCGCCTTCTCGGCGAACTCGGCCGCCTCGTGCTCGGGATGACCGAAGAGCTTGACCAGCAGGGCTCCGGAGACGTTGAAGCGCTCGGTCATGTTGGTGTTCATGGCCGCGTTGAGGTTGTAGGACTCCTTCGTCAGACGCTGCAGCCGGCGCCCTACGCGCTTGCCGGGGATCACGAAGACGGGCACCACGGCCAAGCTCAGGAGGGTGAGCCGCCACTCGAGGCGGAGCATCACGGCCAGGGTCACCACGACGGTCAGCATGTTCTGGATGACGTTCTGGAGGGTGGACGTGAAGGCCCGCTGGGCCCCTTGGACGTCGTTGTTGAGGCGGCTTATCAGGGCTCCGGTCTGCGTGCGGGTGAAGAACGCCAGGGGCATCCGGTTGACGTGGTCGTAGAGAACCGACCGCAGGTCGAAGATGAGCCCCTCGCCGATCCTGGCCGCCCACCAGCGCTGGAAGAGGTTGAGGATGAGATCGCCGACGGCCAGGGCCACGGCCAGCAGAGCGAGGAGGTTGAGGCCTCTGACGTCCCGGCGGGGGATGGCGTGGTTGTCGATGATGGCCCGGAAGACCAGGGGCGGGAGGATCGTCAGGATGGTGCTGAGCAGGATCGTGGCGACGAACCCGACCAGCATTCCCCGGTATGGGCGGGCGAACATCCAGACCCGCCGCATGACCGCCTGGCTCAGCTTGGCCCCGGCCACCATGTCCGGATCGCGCGCGTACAGGGCCTCGTGCCAGCCACCCCCGATCCCCCGTGTTCCGAACCCTCTCACCGTCCCGCGAGGGTAGGGGGTGCTGTACCGCTAACGCCGGTGGTGGGGCAGCCTCAGGCGGCAGGAGGCTGGAACGAGGCCTTGAACGCCTCGAACTCGTCCTCCATGTCGTCCCACACGGATGCGGGCGCCTGGAAGTTGAGGGCGAGGCCGTACTGGTCCGTCACCATGCCGAGATCGACGGCGTGGAGAGGGGTGCCCCGGCCGTCGTAAGTGAACTCCCAGATGGCCGCCGGGTAGCCCTTGAAGGTGGTGGGCTCGATGCGGATCCGGCGGTAGTTGGGGTTCTCCGCTGCGAACCTGGGCTCGAAGTCGTACCAGGCCTGCTCCGCCGACGGGCCCGGCGATGAGGTGTAGTCCACCCGCAGATAGGCGCCGGACCGGGGATCCCGGAAGTCGGTCAGGCTCCCGTCGTGCTCCACCGACCAGCCGGGAGGATGCGAGATCGTGTAGCCCGTCGTCGGGTCTTCGTAAGCCACCCAGTTCCGGGGCACGCCCTCTACCCGCGGTGCCGCGGCGGTCGTCGGAGCTGGCTGCTGGCTGTCCTGGGCCGTCGCTTCCGGCTCGGCCGGCTCTTCCGCCGCCGGCTCCGCGGCCGCAGTCGTGCTTGGTGACGGCCCCGCCTCCGTCGATGTCGGGTCATCGCCACCCCTGCTGGCCAGCACTGCCACCAGGACCACGATGATGAGGGCGACGGCCGCCACGAGGGGCGGGCTGAAGGGTGCCTTCCGCTCGACGGGCGGTCGCGGCCTGGACTCGACCGCACGGCGGACCTCGACGGGGTCCGGCTCCGGCTCCGGCTCCGGTTCGCGTTCGGGTTCGGGTTCGGGTTCGGGTTCGATCAGCGTCTCGGGATGGTCGGCCTGGGTCTCGGCGATGGGGAGCAGGTCGGGGTCGAGCTTCATGGTCGGCGACGGGCCCTGCTCCACCGCCTGCTGAGTGGCGATCTCGGCCAGCCGGCGGCGCACTTCCTCCACCGTCGGGCGGGCTTGGGGCTCCTTTTGCAGCAGGTCGGAGAGGAGGGGGGCGAGGGTTGTGGCCCGTTCCATGGGCCGGGGCTCGTCGGCGACCACCGACGTGAGCGTGGGAATGGCCCCGTCCTTCTCGAAGGGCGGGGCGCCCTCCACCGCGAAGTAGAGCGTGGCACCCAGGCCCCAGAGGTCGGTGGCTGCGCCCGCAGGACGGTTGTGGGCCTGTTCGGGCGCCATGTACGAGGGCGACCCGGCCAGATTCCCCGAGCTGGTCACCTTGGGGTCGTCGATGATCGAGGCGATGCCGAAGTCGGCCAGCTGTACCCGCCCGTTGTCCGCCACCATGACGTTGGCCGGCTTGACGTCACGGTGGATGATGCCCTGGCCGTGGGCGACGGCCAGCGCGTCCAGCACCTCGCGGCCTATCGCCGCCACTTCGTGGTCGGTGAGGGGCCCGTCCCGGTTGACCCGCTCAGCCAGAGTGGGGGCGGCCACCAACTCCATCACGATGAAAGGACGGCCGTCGTCCTCCACCACGTCGAAAACCGTGACCAGAGACGGGTGGCTCAGGCGGGCGGCCGCACGCGCCTCCCGCAGCACCTTCTCCCGCAGCGACGCCTGCTCGTGCTCGTCCAGGATCGCGGGGAACACGATCTCCTTCATGGCGACGTCGCGCTGGAGGAGGGTGTCGTGGGCCCGCCACACGATGCCGAAGCCGCCCCGCCCCAGCTGTTCCTTGCGGGCGTAACGACCGTCGACGAGCTGCTCGTCGATTCGCTGAGCCGCCACGTCCGTTCCATACCCTCCGGCTGGGGTGCCCATACCTCGGCAGGGCGACGGACGCCATTAGCCTGCTCGCCTGGTGGAAGAGGAGACGGGGCGGAGCGGCCAGCGGGTAGTCGTGCCTCTGGTCCTGGCCGGGGCCGCGGCTTGGGGCTGGCGCATCCTGGTGACGGCGGCAGCCCTGGCCCTGATCTCGTTCGTGCTGATCCAGCTGTACGTGGTGGTCGTCCCTGTCGTGCTGGCGCTCTTCCTGGCCGCCGTTCTGGAGCCGCTCGCCGCCCGGCTCCGGGCCCGCCGCTGGCCCGCGGCCCTGGCCGCGACCACGGTGTTCATCACCACCCTGTGCCTCCTCCTGGCCCTGCTGTTCTGGATCGGGGCCAGCGTGGCGGGCCAGTTCGAGGATGTCGGCGAGCAGCTCCAGGAGGCGGTGGAGGACACCAAGCAGTGGGCCCAGGGTGACCCCCTCAACCTCACCCGGGAGCGGGTGGACGAGATCGAAGCCGACCTGAGGCGGACGGCGCGCAGCGCGGGCGGGGGACTGGCTCAGCAGGCCGCCAGCCGGGCCCAGGTGGCGGGCGAGGTGCTCGGCGGCATCCTCCTCCTGCTCTTCACCCTGTTCTTCCTGCTCAAGGACGGCTTCCGGATGACCGACTGGCTCCGCGAGCGCGTCCCAACGACCTATCGGGACGACGCCGTGGCGCTCACCACCCGGTCTCGCCAGATCATGCGCCAGTACCTGATCGCCACCGCGACCACCGGGTTCATCGACGGCGTGCTCATCGGCCTCGCCCTGTGGGCGCTGGGTGTCCCCCTGGTCGTTCCCTTGGCCGTCCTGACCTTCCTGGGCGGGTTCGTGCCCCTGGTGGGAGCGACGGTGGCCGGGCTGGTGGCCGCCGTCGTCGCCCTGGTGGCTAACGGGTTGGGAACCGGCCTCCTCGTCGTGGCCGCCACCGTTGCCGTCCAGCAGATCGAGGGGAATCTCCTCCAGCCCCTGATCCTCGAGCGGGCGGTCAAGCTGCACCCTCTGGTGACCGTGTGGGCAGTCGCCGCCGGACTCGTCATCGGCGGACTGCTGGGTGCCTTCCTATCCGTCCCCTTGGTGGCCATCGCCGTGGGCGTGGGCAGCCACTACCGGAGGCAGAACGAACCCGATCCACCTGAGCCGTTTGAGCCGTCGGAGCCGCCGGAGCCGCCGGAGGAAGCCGCGGCGGTCGTCGGGGAGGACCCCGCAGCTTCAGCGGGGGCGGGACATGTACAGCCGGACGACTGACCCCGCCGGCTGCGTTCGGAGCTGCACGAGGTCGCAGAGCTGGTTCACGAGCCAGAGCCCGCGCCCACCGTCCTGGTGGCGCGTCGCCAGCGAACACCGAGACCGCGTGCCGGAGGTGCTGGAGCGGCAACGCGACGTCGAAGTCCATCTCGAAACCTCCGACGGATGGCTCCGACAAGGGATCGTCGAAGACCGGATTCGTCTCGGCTACGTAGTCGGGGCTGACCACTTGCTGGCCCGCCTCGCTGATGTACGGATGACTGCGCCGGGCCTCGTGGATGATGGCCGGGTCAAGGGTCTCGAGGTCGTAGGGGCAGAGGAGCCACCACGCCGGCGTGCCGCCGAAGGCGACGTTGAGTAGCACTTCGTGACGCTGGCACTCGGCCACCTCGGCCGGGGTTCTCTCCGGGAACATCGCTCGCCCACACCGCGTGGGGGG
>JAIVIH010000222.1 GCA_020200615.1 Actinomycetota bacterium
GCGGCCAGGATCTCCGACGGGCTCAGGACGAACTGCTTCTCCCCCGGCGCCTCCAGATCGGCCTGGAACAGCTGGCGGATCTTGTCGATCTCGGGTCCCAGCTTGCGGTTGAGCTTGTACCGGCCCACCCGCGTCAGGTCGTAGCGCTTGGGGTTGAAGAAGGCGTTCTCGAAGTAGGCGCGGCCGGCGTCCACCGAGGGGGGCTCGCCGGGGCGGGCCCGCTTGTAGATCTCGACCAGGGCGTCGTCGCGCGTGGGGACGAGCTCCCGCTCCTTCTCCCACTGGCCCTCGAGGAAGTCGAAGTGGCGGACGAACCGGTCGAGGAAGCCGGGGTGGCCCTCCTCGTCGTAGCCGAGGGCCCGCAGCAGCACGAATAGGCTCAGGCGGCGCTTGCGGGCCACCCGGGTGCCGGCGCTGACGTCCTTGCCCGGCTTCTGCTCGATGTCGAACTCGATCCACTCGCCCCGGTAGGGGTGGATGGTGCCGGTGACGATCGTCTTGGCGTCGCGGCCGGGCTGGAAGATGACTCCGGGCGACCGTACGAGCTGGGAGACGACGACCCGCTCCGTGCCGTTGATGATGAAGGTGCCCTTGTCGGTCATCACCGGGAAGTCCCCCATGAAGACCGTCTGTTCCTTGATCTCACCCGTGGTGGCGTTCATGAACCGGGCCCGCACGAAGATCGGTGCGGAGTAGGTCATGTCCTTCTCCTTGCACTCCTCCACCGTGAACTTGGGCGGCGGGCGGAGGTCGGGATCGGCCGCGTCGAACTCCAGCTCCAGACGGAGCTGGCCCGTGAAGTCCTCGATGGGACTGATGTCCCGGAAGGTCTCGGCCAGGCCCTGGTCGAGGAACCACCGGAAGGAGTCCCGCTGGACCGCGATCAGATCGGGAAGCGGGAGCACCTCATCGAGGTTGGCGAAGGAAACACGTTCCCGAATAGCGGGACGAGTGGCCAAGGGACCCTCACTCCTTCACAAAAGCGGCGGCAGGGGCCGGAGGGGCCCACCGCGAAGAGACCTCGGCAGGACTAGCCGAGGGAAAACCTGACATAGGGGCGCGTTCGGTCCACAGGGTGCTGCGGAAGAGCGGAACGCGAGGGGGCACGACAGAGAGAAGGTTAGCCCCGGCGACGCGAATGGTCAAGCCGGACTGGACCTGAGGCGAAGCATAGGACAAACCGGTCCAGCGGTCAATGGTTGCCGCTGGGGGCCCTGTTCAGGGCGCTTCGAGGCGGAAGGTGACGTCGATGGTGGCGGCGACCTCTTGCTCGCCGGGCTGGATGTCCAGGTTCTCTGTGGCCGCGCCGCCGGCCGCCGCCATCCGGAAGACGGCACCGTCACCGGCGGACACCGTCGGCTCGCTGGCGCCGAGGACAGCCCCGAGCCGGACACCGAGGCCCTCCACGTACGCCTCCGCCTTGCGGCGGGCGTTGGCGGCCGCCTCACGGCAGGCGTCGAGCCGGGCGGGGGTTGCCGGGTCCGATTCGCCACCAGGGCCCCGCCACCTCGGCTTCGGCCTGCTCCACCGCATCGTGCATGAGCCGGCCGACCAGGTTCCCGTCGCTCAGCCGCACCGTGACCCGGTAGGCGCTCCGGTAACCGCGATGGACCTGGCGCTGGCCGTCCCACTGGAGCTCCTGAGAGACGGTGGCCCCAGAGGTCGACCACTGGTC
>JAIVIH010000223.1 GCA_020200615.1 Actinomycetota bacterium
CCACATAGCCGTTCTCCTTGGTGCGCCGTCCCACCGTGCCGTTGATCGAGAACGTCTCGCCCGGGGCGATCACCGCGCCCCGCACGGTGTCGGCCATCAGGTGGATGTTGCGGACCCGCGGCTCGCCCGATGGATGGGCGGTGGTGAAGGTGCCTATCTGCTCGACGATGCCCAGCTTCCGCGCCGCCTCCTCGTCGCGCTGAGGGGAGACCGTCTTCAGTGGCAGCTGGACGGGGCTGGCCCGCTTGGTGGGGTCCACGAGCGCGGCGGCGAGGATGTCGTGGGCGTCGTCGGCGCAGCACGCCGTGCCGTCCTTGGACGGTGTGACGGACACCGTGCCTCCGCTTACGACGAAGCCTGCGTCCACGGGCTTGACGCCCGCGTCGGGTAGGAGCTCGGCCAGGTCGGCGATGACCTCGGCGTCGGGCCTGATCCCCAGGCTCAAGCCCGTCTCACCGGGAACGGCGCGGAGCCAGCGGTTGAGGGTGGAGGCGGGGACCGCCGCCGTCTGGTCACCGATGGCGACCTGGAGGCCGCCGCCGGCCAGCCGTTCGGCCTCCTGCGCCAGGCGGTCGGCGTCGGCTTTGGAGAAGCGGGGGTCGATGGAGCTTAGCTGCATCGAAACCTCGAGCGTGCCCGCCGAGGGCGTGGCCCGGCGAAGGGCCTCGGCCAGCTCGGCGGGATTGACGCCGCGGCCGGGCTGACCGGCCATCCCCTCGAGATGACCGTCGCGCACGGTCAGGGACGGCTCCACGGGAGGGGTGCGGGCCGGGTCGCGCTCGGCGACGATGCGATCGAGCTTCTGACGGTCCACATCGATGGCGGCAGGCACCTTTACCGGCGAGATGAAGCTGCGGGCCCAGACCCATAGGCGGCGGGGCCAGAAGCCCTCCCGGCCGGCGGTGAGCACGTCGTCGACCGTGCGATCACGGTTGACGGCCACTCCCAGTTCGGGGACGCTGGCGCTGAAGCGCCCTCCGGGCGTTCGGACGTCGATCGTGGCACTGGCGAACCTGTCGGCGATCCGGGTCACCACGGCCGTCAATTCGGCGGCATCGAGCCCCCGAATGCGCTGGTCGGCCACGGCGACGTTGGGCAGAACGCCATCCCTGTGGGCGCGCGTGTCCACGATCCAGGCGGCGACGACCGCCAAGGACCCGACGAGACACCCCTCTCTGAAGGCTGTTGAATAAGCCTTCTAGGCTCGCCGCGGTGGAGACCTCGACCAAGCCGCGGCGGCTATCCAAACTACGTCGGACGGTGCCGCCGGAGTGGGGGGCGAGGGCCCTGGTTGTCGTCTCCGCTCTAGGGCTGGTGGCGTCATACATCCTCTCGTGGCAGCTGTGGCAGCCGCGCGCCGACCCGCCCAACCTCCCGGCCGTAGTTGGACTGGCGTCCTTCAGCTTTGCCATCCCTCTCGTCGCCACGGCCGTGCTCGCCATCCGCTTTCCCCGCACGGGGGCGATCGCCCACGGGGCGCTCCTCGCCCTGGCCATGCTGGGAGACCAGATCCGGCTCCTTCCCTGGTTCTTCTCCCTGGAGCTGCTGCTGGCGGCGGGCGCATGGCCGCGGATGGGGTTTCAGATCGCCCGCTGGCACCTGATAACCCTCTGGGGCTGGGCCGGCCTGAACAAGATCCTGAGCGGCGGGTGGTCGACGGGAGCGGCGGCCTTCATCGCCGACGCCATGGGCTCCGACGCGTTCCGCATCCCGGTGGCCGTGCTCGTGCCCGTGATCGAGGTGGGGTTCGCGGTCCTGGGGCTCTGGCGACGCTCGTGGGGTGTGCTGCGCGTCGCCGGTCCGCTGTTCCACATCGGGATCGTCGTCGTGCTCATCATGGCGGATTGGAACACGGCCGTGTATCCCTGGAACCTAGCCCTCGCTGCGGCGGTGCCGCTGCTCTTCCGGGTGCCCGACGGTGCGGAGGAACGCCGAGGCCGCATTCCCAAGTTGGCCGCCGCCTTCCTCGTCCTGTACCCGATCGGGTTCTACGCGGGCTTGGTCGACACGTACCTCGCCCACAACCTCTACACGAGCAACACGGCCAACGCCTCGCTCTGCACATCGGCCGCGGTCGGCGCGATCTGCGATCCGACTCCGTTGTTGACGTGGGACAGCCTGAACGTGCCCATCCCGCCCGAGAAGCGCCTGCTCGTCAGGTGGTTCGACGAGATTTGCGCGCCCGGCCAGATCCTTCGCGTCGACGGCCGGTGGACGCGGTTCTCGGACCGAGAAGTGGATCTCACTCCCTGCCCGGGCGGGGTGTCCACGGCCCGGTAGTCCCCTCGGATGAGGGGTGGTGGCCGGTCGGGACTAAGTTTCAAGCTTCATGCCCCGCGCTCTCATCACCGGCATCACCGGACAGGACGGCCGCTACCTCGCTCAGCTCCTGGCGACCAAGGGGTACGACGTGTTCGGGATGGTCCGGGGCCAGGCCAACCCCAAGGCCCAGATGGTCCAGGACGAGACGCCCGAGCTGGAACTGGTCGAGGGCGACCTCCAGGACCTCTCCTCCTTAATCGCCGTGGTGGAACAGGTCCAGCCCGACGAGGTCTACAACCTGGGGGCCATCTCCTTCGTAGCTCTTTCCTTCCGTCAACCGGAACTGACGGCCGACATCACCGGCTTGGGCGTGTTGCGGATGCTGGAGGCGATACGTGTCGTGGGCGGTGCCGCCGACAACCGCATCCGCTTCTACCAGGCGTCGTCCTCCGAGATGTTCGGCAAGGTGCGGGAGACGCCCCAGACCGAGCAGACGCCGTTCCACCCGCGCTCGCCCTACGGAGCAGCGAAGGTGTTCGGGCACTACATCACGGTGAACTACCGGGAGTTCCCGCAAGATCACCAACGGCGTCGCCCGGATCAAGCTGGGATTGCAGGACAAGCTGAGCCTCGGGAATGTCGACGCCGCGCGCGACTGGGGTTTCGCGGGCGACTTCGCCGAAGCCATGTGGCTGATGCTGCAGCAGGACGAGCCCGACGACTACGTAGTCGCCACGGGAGAGACCCACACCGTCACCGAGCTCCTGGACATCGCCTTCCGGACCATCGGCATCGACGACTGGGCACATCTGGTCGAGAGTGACCCCCGCTTCCTCCGGCCCGCCGAGGTCGACATCCTCACCGGCGACGCCAGCAAGGCCCGCGAGCGCCTCGGCTGGAAGCCGCGGACGAGCTTTCAGGACCTCGTCGAGTCCATGGTGCTCTCCGACCTGGGCGCCGAGGGCAGTCGAAGCATCCGTTAGCGAATGCCGGCGGGCCACTAACCTCCGCGGAGATGCCATCGGGAGGTCTGGGGGGATCAGGAGAGGCAAGCGACCGGGTGACTCGCGGTTTTGAAGCCCTTGTGGGCAATGAAGGAGGTCTCTCGGGCACTTCCGGGTCGCTGACCCCACCGTTCGCCGGCGGTCCGCTCTCGGAACTGGCGCGCCTCGACGCTCTCGAGGATCGCGTCCGGGTGACGATGGATCGCCTGGCCGAGCTGGTCGAAGCGCAGCTTCCCGACGCCATCGACGGCCTCCGGTCCGATTTCGAGCTGCTGCGGGCCGATCTGCAGGACATCCTGGCCGAGGCCAACGAGGCCATGGCCGACGAGCGAGACCAGCTACGGGCGCAGATCGCGACCACCGTTGGGGCCGCCAACCGCTGGTTCGTACGCACCCGAGACCAGATCTACGAGCGACTCGACCACATCGCCGAAGCGGCCGGCAAAGCGCAGGTCGAGGCCGAGGCGGCCGCCACCGCGGCGGCGGCGATCGCCGTGCAAACGCCGGCCCTTCCGCCCGCGCCCGCGACCGAAGCACCAGTCCAGCCTCCACCCGAGGAGCCGGAAGCCGAACTGGAGTGGGAGGTCGAAGGCGGGCTGCAG
>JAIVIH010000280.1 GCA_020200615.1 Actinomycetota bacterium
GAGGAGGCGCGGGGGCGAACTCACGCCGCCGCGGGATGAGCCGTCCGGCACCTAGGGGCCGATCACGACCAGGCGCTCCTCGGTCATCTCCCGTACGGCCCAGGCCGGGCCCTCCTTGGTGTTCCCGCTGGCCCGCACCCCGCCGTAGGGCATCTGGTCGGCTCGCCAGGTGGGCACTTCGTTGACCAGGACAGTTCCGAAGTGGAGCTCGCGGGCCGCGCGCAAGGCGGCGCCCAGGCTCTCGGTGAAGATGCCGGCCTGGAGGCCGTAGCGGGTGTCGTCGGCCAGGCGGAGAGCCTCGTCCAGCTCGTCGTAGGCCTGGACCGCCACCACCGGCCCGAACACCTCGTCCCGGCAGACCCGCATGTCGGGGCTGACGTTGCGCATCACCGTGGGCTGCAGCAGGCCGTCCCGCACGTCGCCGCCCACCACCACCTCCGCTCCCCCGGCTACGGCCTCGTCGATCCACGCCTTCACCCGATCGCGATCGTCGGTCGAGATGAGAGCGGACACGTCGGTGGCCTCGTCCATGGGATCCCCGACCACCAGGTCCCCCACCAGCTTGCCGAGGGTCGCGCAGAAGCCGTCGACGATGGAGGCGTGGACGTACACCCGCTGCGTCGAGACGCAGGACTGGCCGGCGTGGCTGAACCCGGCGACAGAGATGGTGCGGGCGGCCCGGTCCCAGTCCCCGTCGGCATCGATGATCACGGGTGAGTTGTTCCCGAGCTCGAGGGCGACCTTCTTCCGCCCGGCGGTGGCCTTCAGCTCCCATCCCACCTCACCCGAGCCGGTGAAGCTGAGGTAGGCGACGTCGGGGTGCCCGACCAGGGCCTTGCCCACCGTGCCCCCTCCTCCGGTGACCACGCTCAGATAGCCGGCGGGCAGTCCGCAGTCGTCCAGCAGGAGCTCAGCCAGCGCCAGGGCCGACAGCGGGGTCTGGCTGGCGGGCTTGAGCACCACCGGGCAGCCGGCGGCGATAGCCGGGGCCAGCTTGTGGGCCACCAGGTTCAGGGGGAAGTTGAAGGGGCTGATGGCCCCCACCACGCCGATGGGGACCCGCAGGGTGAAGGCCAGCTTGCCCTCCCCGATCTCGGCGGCGTCGACGGGCACCGCCTCGCCCGTGAGGGTCCGGGCGGCGACGGCGGCGAAGGTGAACGTGCTGACCGCCCGGCGAGCCTCGATACGAGCGGTCTTCAGGGGCTTGGACGCCTCGCCGGCGATGATGCGGGCGAAGTCCTCCGAGCGCTCGTCCAGGAGCCGGGCGGCCCGGTCGAGGATCTCGGCCCGGCGCCAGGGAGGCAGCGGCGCGGCGTCCAGTGCTGACCGAGCGGCCGCCACCGCCCGCTCGACCTCCTCGGGACCGCAGGCCGGGACCCGGCCCAGTTCCGCCCCGTCGTACGGGGATCGGACGATCAGCGCGTCACCGCCACCCGCGAACCGCTCGTCACCGATCGGAACCGGGCGGACCTCGGCCATGGCCTGATGCTACGGCGCCCCCGACCGGGAGAGTATCCGGGTCGCCGCTCGTTCGGCCTGCTGGACGCAGGCGGCGATCCCGAGCCCGTGGTAGGCGGCGCCGGTGAGCACCACGCTCGGCGACACCCGGGCCACGGCCTCCTCGATGCGGCCGACCCGAGCGGCGTGGCCGACCTCGTACTGGGGGAAGGCCCGGGCCCAGCGGACGACCATGGATGCTTCCGGTGCGGCCCGAAGCCCGAGGGCTTCGGCCAGTTCGGCGTGAAGGCGTGAGACGAGGGCGTCGTCGTCCATGTGCAGGGCCCGCTCGTCGCCCGCCCTCCCCGCCGAGGCCCGTAGGAGGACCCGGCCCGAACGAGCCAGGTCGGGCCACTTCGACGTCAACCACGTGCAGGCGGTCAGCAGCCGTCCGTCGACTGCAGGCACCAGGAACCCGCTCCCGTCGAGCGCGCCCGGCACTGCATCGGGCCGGTAGGCCAGGGTCGCGGTGACCACCGAGGCGTAGGTGATCCCCTCCAGATCAGGGACGACCTGGGGGCAGGCGGGGCCCAGCAGGGCCGCGGCCGCGAAGGCGGGAAGAGTCAGGACCACCCCGTCCGCCTCGACCGCGCCCGCTGGCCCGCAGTCCAACCGCCAGCTCCGGCCGTCCCGACCTGCCGGCAGCAACGACTCGACCCGTGCGCCGGTGCGAACGTCCACCCCCGCCAAGCGCTCACCCAGCCGATCCACCAGGCGACCGAGTCCACCCCGGACTCCGAGGAAGAGTGGACGCTCCGGCGCCGGTGGGGCCCCGGCCGCGCCGGCCGTCCTCCGCAGTCCGAGAAGCAGGCTCCGGTGTCCGCGAGCGGCCTCGGCCACCACCGGCGCCACCGAGGCCAGGCTGAGGCGGTCGGTCGACCCGGCGTGAATCCCGCCGAGGAGGGGGTCGACCAGGCGGTCGACGACCTCACGGCCGTACCGGTGGCCGACGATCTCGGCCACCGACAGGTCGTCGCCCGTCGCCCGGCCCCGGCCTGCGTCCCGCGGGAGGACCAGGTCGAGGGCGGCCCGGGCCACTCCGGCAGTCGACACCAGACCCGACCGAGCAAGGGGTCCCAGCCGGGCGGGAACCCCCAGCACGTGACCGGCGGGCAGGGCACGCAGCCGGCCCCGGGTCCACACGAAGGCCCGGCCCGTGGCCGGCGCCGCCAGGTCGTCCTCCAGGCCGAGGGAGCGGCACAGCTCCACGGCCCAGGGAACGCGGGCCAGGAACGTGTCGGGCCCCTCCTCCACCGGCACGCCCATCCACTCGCCGGTCCTGATCTTCCCGCCCAGGCGGTCGGCCCCTTCGAGGAGGGCAACGCTCAGGTCGGGAGCTTGCTGGCGCAGAAACCACGCCGTCGCCAGCCCGCTGATGCCGCCGCCGACGACGGCGACGTCAGCCAAGCCGCTGGACTAGCGACGCCAGCGAGGCGCAGAAGGCAGGGTGATCGTTGGGCATCCGGGTGCGGGCGAACCCGATCCCCAGTCGCTCGGCCTCGGCCTTCGCCTCCACGTCCAGGTCGTACAGGACTTCCAGGTGATCGGAGACGAACCCGCAGGCGCACACCACCACCGCGCCCACCCCTGACGCGGCTCGGCTCCGCAACACGTCGAGAATGTCGGGGGCCATCCAGGGCTCTGACGTGCGGCCCGCGCTCTGCCAGCCCACCGACCACCGCTCCAGTCGCGCCCGCTGGGCCACCGCCTCGGCCGTCTCCCGGAGCTGCCGGGGGTAGGGGTCGTTCTCGGCCAGAATGCGCTCGGGGAGGCTGTGGGCGGTGAACACCACCTCCACCCGGTCCGAGTCCACGTCGCCCATGCCCGCCACCGCCTCCCCCACGAACCCGGCCAGCAGGTCCAGGTACCCGGGCTCCAGATGCCAGGACTCGACCATCACCAGGTCGATGCCGCAGTCGGCGGCGGCGGCGTACGCCCGGGCGGCATACTCGCCGACCGAGAGCCGGGAGAAGTGGGGCGCCAGTACCAGCCCCACCACTCGCTCGACCCCGGCTTCGGCCAGGGCCCGAACCCCGTCCTCCACGAAGGTCGGCGCGTGCTTCATCCCCAGCCGCACGAGCCACCCGTCGCCTAGGGCCTCCTCCAGCCCCGCGGCCTGGGACTGCGTGCGTTCCAGCAGGGGCGACGTGCCGCCGATGGCGTCGTAGCGCCGCTTCAGGTCGGCCAGCTGCTCCGGTGTGGGTGGGCGGCCGCGCCGGATGTGGAGGTAGTAGGGCTCGATCTCGTCGGGAGTGGCCGGGGTGCCGTAGGCCATGGCCAGCAGTCCCCGGGGGGCATCGTCAGCCGTTGGCCGGCTCCCGCTCGTGCACGTGGTCCACGATCCGCCGCAGGGTGTCCGGGTCGGTCTGGGGCAGGACCCCCCAACCCAGGTTGAACACGTGTCCCGGGCGGCCGCGGTTGCGAGCCAGCACGTCGTCCACTCCCTCGGCCACCAGCTCCCACGGCGCGAGACAGCGGGCGGGGTCGAGGTTTCCCTGGACGGCGACATCCGACCCCAGCCGGTCCCGAGCCCGGTCGAGCGGGACGCGCCAGTCGACCCCCACCACGTCCGCCCCCGCTTCGGCCATCAGCTCCAGCGACTCGCCCGTCCCAACCCCGAAATGGATGCGGGGTACGCCCGCTCTCCCGCTCGAAGGGCCGCTCGGGCCCGCTTCCCCGCTCAGAGGGCCGCTCGGGCCCAGGTCGCCCACCGCGGCGAACAGCTGCCGGCTGGCGGGAAGCACGTACCGGCGGTAGTCGGCGGGCGACAGGAAGCCGGCCCACGAGTCGAACACCTGCACGGCGGCGGCACCGGCCTCCACCTGGGCCCGCAGTGAGACCACGGCCAGCCCGGCCAGGGCCTCGACCAGGGCCGACCACATGTCCGGCGCGCCGTACATGAGGGCCTTGGTCCGGGCGTGGTTCTTGGACGGCCCGCCCTCGATCAGATAGCTGGCCAGGGTGAAGGGGCCGCCGGCGAAGCCGATGAGGGGGACGTCCAGCTCCTTCACCAGGAGCCGCACCGTCTCCATGACGTAGGGCATGTCGGTTTCGGGCTCGAGCGGGCGCAGCCGCTCCAGATCCTCGGCCGACCGGAAGGGCTTCCCCACGATGGGCCCGGTGCCGGCCTCCAGGGCGATGTCGATACCTATGGCCACCAAGGGGACGACGATGTCGGAGAACAGGATGGCGGCGTCCACCCCGAGGCGGCGAACGGGCTGCAGGGTGACCTCCGCCGCCAGCTCCGGCGACCGAACGATGTCGAACATCCCCGCCCGCTCCCGGAT
This sequence comes from Actinomycetota bacterium, assembly GCA_020200615.1. The sequence goes on from JAIVIH010000280.1 coordinate 4,785, forward strand.
GGCCCGGTACTCGGGCAGGCACCGACCGGCCTGGCGCATGAACCACACCGGCACCCGCTCGGAGGGCTCGCCGCGGCAGGCGGTGAGGAAGGGGGCGGTCACGAGATGGACGTTACCTGTCACTCCGCCGGCGGCTCAGTCGGAGCAGAAGCAGCCCGGCCAGAGCCGCCGCCCCCACCAGAACCACAGCCCCGATCGACGGCACCACCGGCTCCGGCGCGTCCAACGAGCCGAAGGCGAGGCCCGCCAGCAGCAGGTTGCGCTGCAGGTCGACCGAGGACACGGGCTCGCTGGACACGGCCCCGAAGCACGTGCAGCCGGTCGAGACCCCCGCTCGGACAGCCCGGACCAGCACCACGCTGAACACCACGAGCAGGGCGAGGGCGACCACGCCTCCCACGGCAGGAAGCGCCACCAGCAGGGCGGCAACGGCCAGCTCCACCCCGGGGACCACCCGCGACAGCGCCCCCGGGGCGGGCAGGCCCATGGCCCCGAAGCCAGCGGCCGTCAGCGCCGGACGGGCGAGCTTGGCCGCCGCCGCCCGCACGAAGGTGACGGCCAGGAGCAACGCGCACAGGTACCCGAAGCCGTCCATGGCACCGCCACGGTACGGTGATGGGACACGGGAGCCCGGACGGCCGGGCTGAGAGGGCGCAAGACGTTTGGGCGCCGACCGTCGAACCTGATCCGGGTAATGCCGGCGGAGGGAGAAAACATGAGCGTCAAGCGTCGCAAGGTCTACGTCGACGGCCCTCAGCAGGTCCGGGTGCCGTTCACCGAGGTCACCCTCACCGGCGACAACCCGCCGGTGCGGCTGTACGACACCAGCGGGCCCGGGTCGGAGCCGACTGCCGGGCTTCCACCCCTCCGCCGCCCGTGGGTACTGCAACGGGACGACGTGGAGGAGTACGAAGGCCGGAACCCCACCCTGCGGGACGACGGGCGGGGCGCGGTCAGGCGGGGCGGGAGCGCCGAGCAGTTCACTGCCGGCAGCGGCAACGCGGCCAACCGGCCCCTGCGGGCTCGCCCCGGACGCACCGTCACCCAGCTCCACTACGCCCGGCGGGGCGAGATCACTCCCGAGATGGAGTTCGTGGCCGTCCGTGAGGGGCTCGAGCCCGAGTACGTCCGGGCCGAGGTGGCCCAGGGCCGGGCCATCATCCCCGCCAACGTCAACCACCCCGAGTCCGAGCCCATGGCCATCGGCCGGAACTTGCTGGTCAAGATCAACGCCAACATCGGCAACTCGGCCGTGACCTCGTCCGTGGCCGAGGAGGTGGACAAGCTCACGTGGGCCACCCGATGGGGGGCCGATACGGTCATGGACCTCTCGACCGGGGTCGACATCCACACCACCCGGGAGTGGATCGTGCGCAACTCCCCCGTACCCATCGGGACGGTGCCCATCTACCAGGCCCTGGAGAAGGTCGACGGTCGACCCGAGGAGCTGACCTGGGAGCTGTACCGGGACACGATCATCGAGCAGGCCGAACAGGGCATCGACTACTTCACCGTCCACGCCGGCGTCCGCCTGGCCTACGTCCCCCTCACGGCCAAGCGGGTGACGGGGATCGTCAGCCGTGGGGGGTCGATCCTCGCCGCCTGGTGCCTGGCCCACCACCAGGAGAACTTCCTCTACACCCACTTCGAGGAGCTGTGCGAGATCCTGGCTGCCTACGACGTGGCCTTCTCCCTAGGCGACGGCTTGCGCCCGGGCTCGGTGGCCGACGCCAACGACGAGGC
>JAIVIH010000224.1:0-1409 GCA_020200615.1 Actinomycetota bacterium
CCGTTTCCCTGGGGGCTCCGGCCGTGGGAAACGTCTGGTACTTCCCCGAGGGGTTCCTCTCGGACGGCCTGACGGAGCGCTTCCAGCTGTTCAACCCCGGACCGGAGGAGGCTCAGGCGCAGGTCGAGCTGGCCCTGGAGCAGGGCGGGGCCGAGCCCATCGTCCTGACCGTGCCGGCCGAGTCCCGCGTGACGCTGACGGCCAACGAGGAAGCCAGGATCCCCAAGAACGTGGCCCACGCGGCCACCGTGCGCTCCACCAACGGGGTGGGCGTGGTGGCGGAGCGGACGGTGGGCGGGGCCGCCCCCTACGCCCGGACCGGCCTGGCCATCGCTTTGGGGGCACGCGTCCCCGCCGAACGCTGGGTCGTCGCCGCCGGCCAGGTGGACGAGGAAAACGACGAGTGGCTCGTCGTGCAGAACCCGTCGAGCGGCCAGGCCCGTGTGTCGGTCACGCTGTTGGACGACGGGGTGCGGGTGACGCCCACGGGGCTCGACAACCTCGAGGTGCCCGGCCGGCAGCGCCGGGCCTTCCGGCTGTCGGACTCGGTCCGGCGTGGGCCCACGGCCTTGCTGATCTCGAGCAGCGTGCCCGTCGTCGTCGAGCGGGATGTCTACAAGGTCGGGGCTGCGGGAATGGGAATGTCCGTCGCCATTCCCCTTCGCCCCGAGTAGGAACGGGCCGGAGGGAGGGGCCGGCAGGTGGCGCCTCCGACGGCTGGATCCGCGCCATCCAGTCCGCACACCACGCTGCGCAGCCCTCCCCCCGATTTTCCGCCGCCCGGTGGTGACCTTGTCCGGCATTGAAAAAGGCCGGCGACGGGGGATCGTGCACGGATTCCCGGACAGCGTCAATACGTGTGTCGAGCACCTAGCCGCGGCAGCGCGGCCCGCAGCCTCGCCCGCCTCGCCCCATGAACCACGGGGCTGGCAACATCTTGAGCGTGGAGCGCGTCGTGGTGGCGGTCGCAGTGGTGGTGGTGGCCGCCGTCATCGCCGTCCTGGTGGAACGGCGGCGGCCAGCCCCGCCCACTCAGAGCACGTGGTCCGTCCCCGCCCAGCTCGACCGCCAGGACTTCGACGGGCCCGAGCCAAGGCCGCCGTGCTGGCCAGCGACGATGTCGTCGTCCAGGAGGTGGAGGTGTCCGCTCGCCGTGACCTCCACCAGCGCTACGCGATCGAAGCCGTCCCCCTCATCATCGTGGCCGACGACGAGGGGGTGGTGCAGGCCTCATTCGTGGGGCCGCCCAGTGCCACCGACCTGTGGGCTGCGGTGGCCGAGGCCCGTGAGGGGCGGGGGGCGGCACCCGAGCCCACCTGAGGGGCGGTGACGGTCGCTCAGAGGCGGCGCGCCGCGCACTCGAAGTGGGCGCCCCGCTTCGAGGTCCACTGCGCGGGGAGGCGGTCCTC
>JAIVIH010000224.1:1446-3109 GCA_020200615.1 Actinomycetota bacterium
GCGGTCCACCACTTCGAGGCCGGCGTCCGCCAGCCGCTCCTGGAGGTTCGCCGCCGTGAAACGCGATCGGATCGGCACGCCGTCCCACTCGGGGTGGATCCGCCGTCCCACCCGGATGACGGGATTGTCCTCGACCGTCTCGGCCAGGACGAGGTGGCCGCCGGGCCGCAGGACTCGCCGGATCTCGGCCAGCACCTGGACGGGGTCGTCCGAATGGTGCAGGACGTGGATGCACCACACGAGGGAGACGGAGCCGTCGCTGAGCGGCAGATGCGCCCCTTCGGCGGCGGCCACCCGGGCCGGACCCACACCGGCCAGCCCCTCGGCCGCCTCGGCCACGCGGTCGGGCTCGGGCTCGATGCCCACGACCTGCAGCCCCTGCTCGGACATGTGCTTCAGCCAGAAGCCGTGCCCACACCCGAGGTCGAGCACGGTGCCATCGGTGCCGGTTCGCCACAGCCATCCCTCGAGGAACGGGTTCAGCTCGACGGGAGGCGTTGCCGAGGGAGCGGTCAATTCACCTCCAGGAGGTCGGGGTCCACGGGCTCAGCCGCTTCCGGTGTTCGTCCCCGCCGTCTCGATGACGCGGCGGAGAAGAGGAGGCCAAGCCCGCCGGAGATTCCTACCACGGCGCCCACCCACAACGGTTTCTGCGGTGAGTCGTCCTCCGGAGCATCGGTCAGTATGAGCGGTGCCTCCAAGCCGGCTCTCGGCGTGACTTCCCGTGCCTGCTCGGTGGCGGTCTCGGCCGGCAACGACGACGTGCTCGTTGTCGCCGCAGCCGCGGCGATGGTCGTCGAAACGGGCACCGTCGTCGTCGCCGCGGAGGTGTCGCCCGCCGCCTGAACGATCGTGGTGGGCGCCGCCGCAGTGGTTCTGGTCACCGGCTCCCCGACGGTGACGACGATACGCCTCTCTCCGCCGATCAGGGCGCCGGTGAGGCCGGGACCGCAGGCCACGATGTGCACGACCGCGTCTCCCGGAGGAACCCGGCCCAGGTTGAAGGCGAAGGCGAAGCCCACTTCCTGGGCCGGCGGGTACACCTCAGATCGCGGGGAACCCTCGAAGGTCGCCTCCACCCGGCTGAGCACACCCAGTTCCGTCCGGGCTATTCCGCTCACGAAGAGGGTGGGGCCCGACACGACGGCGTTCGGCGCCGGCTCGTCCACCTCAATGGTGGCGGTCACGCCCACCGACCCCGCGCAGCTGCTCTGCGCCCTCGCCGGCCCGATCCCCGTGAGGGCCAGGAGCGGCAATGCCGAGACCAGCGCTGCGGTACCAATGAGCTTGCGCAGCGTCACTTGACCTTCAGCAGCAGCAGCAGGGTGGGCAGCGGAACTCCAAAGGGCTTGAACCGGTTCGGGATGTCTAGAGTATGCTCCCCGCACCTACTCCACAGCTGGGTCGGGAGTGGTGGGTGTGGGTGTGGAGTGGGTGTGGGGAGTGTGGGGGTGGGTTTGCGGGGAATTGCGATGACGAGCCGGTCACTCTCGCTTGCGGGCGCCACCGCGGTCCGGTCCGCGCCCAGAGTAACCCTCAGGGGCACCTACCTTGAATCCTCGGTCGAGCTGGCGGCCGCGGTTTTGGCGTCGACGCCGCCTTCCGCGCCCGCCTTGTCCGTCAGCGACGCCGGCGTCGTGGGCGTGGTCGTTCCCACCCACAA
>JAIVIH010000479.1 GCA_020200615.1 Actinomycetota bacterium
GGGTGATACCGGTCACTCTCTGGCCGGCAGAGGCCCGTACGCGATCCGGCAGTAGTCGTCGCCCTCGCTCGACGAGCCTGCCACTACACCGACCCCCTTCCTCCGGGCATCACAACTGAAGGAGCAACTCCGAGGGATTCCGCCGGCCTCTCAGCCCCACCCGCCGGGCCCTGGACGACTGGCTGACGTACTTCCCATGGGGGAGCTGGATGCGTTGCTCGACCGCGAAGCTGCCGTCGCAGAGTGGAAAGTGCCCGACGCTGGAGGGACCTCACCGCGTCGGGTCGCTTCGCCAGTACGGGGGCGACGGCGCTCACCGGCAAATCGGCGAGTACCCGCAGGGCCATGACCTGACTCTGCTCGGGGGTGAGGTCGTCGAGGAGACGGTGCGCTCGCTCAGTGCCCAGGTTCTCCAGGGCTGCATACTCTGCGCTCGGACACGGGGGCCCTTCGTGGTCTCTGAACTCCCCGGCGTCCAGTGAATCCACCACTGGCCTGCGGTCCCGGGCTCTTCTGTCGTCGATGATCCGGTGGTGGACGATCGTGAACACCCAGCGTCTGAAGTCGTCCTCGTCGCCGTCGAACGAGGGGGCACCGGCGAGGATCCCGATGAACACCTCGCTGCTGACGTCCTCCGGGTCTGCCACGCCCTGCGCTCGCAGATACCCGATCACACACGGGGCCAGGGATTCATAGAGGAGAGCCCATTCGCTGTCACTCTTCGCTTGGACGCCGGCGAGCACCTCCTCGAAGTTTGGCGGGAGGGTGGGCGCCCGGGCGGTCCTGGCCCGAGCCCCGATGGTTGACGACTCCTCGGAGTTGCTCCTGGGAGCGAGCGGCTGACCGTCATGGTCGGGTGGAGGCCGACGTCGAAACCTTGACCGACGTGGTGACTTCGGTTGCCGTGGCACCGTCACCGCGCAGGTATCGGCACCGCAGCGGCTCACCTTTAGCCCAAGTTCGGATGGTCTGTTCTCGACCCGCCCACCTCACGAGCGACCGGCCGCTGCTCGGGGTGACCAGCGAAGGACGAAAGAAATCCTTCGGAGGCCGTCACGAAATGATCGCGCCGGACGATTGCGCCTTTGAGGGGCGAGCGCCTCTCCCCGCCCAAGAGCTCACCCTTTGCTCTGGCGCGGCTTCACACGAAAGGAATCGCCCATGCGTAGATTGCTGGCAACCCTAGGAATGGCCGGGCTGATACTCGCCGGTACGGCCGGAGCGGCGTCGGCGGCCAAGCCGGCACCGAAAGACCTGGCCCAAAGGACCTGTCAGAAGGCGGGCGGTACGTTCCTGCGGGTCGACGGCATCATCTACGTCTGCCTCTTCCCCGGCGGCTCGACGGAGCTGCTGACAGTGGGTTCGGTCGTCACCAACATTCCCCTGAGCGACCGGGCCGGGACCCTCTGTGTGGTCTCGGGCGGCATCTACCTGCGGGTGGACAACGTGGTCTACGCCTGTGTCCTGCCGAACAGCACGATCGAGGCTGCTCTTGCTCTACTGCCGGGCCTCCCCCCGGTCCCCCCGCTCCCCGGGGTCCCCGGGGTGCCTGGGCTCCCGGGGCTCCCGGGGCTCCCGGGACTGCCCATCTAGGGGCAGCACCCCAGGCGCGAGCCTGAACCAGCGAACCGCCATGCCCTTGAGAAGTGACGGGCATGGCGG
>JAIVIH010000480.1 GCA_020200615.1 Actinomycetota bacterium
CGGTCTCGCTTCTCGCCCCTCGATCTCGAAGAAGAACTGGGCCGCCGCCTTCTGCACCGCCATCGACCACGTCGGGTAGGTGTGCACAGTCTGGACCAGCCGTCCGGTGAACATGTCGATGCGCGGGGACTACCGCCAGGCCGAGACCTACGACCGACTCGTCGCCGCCCTTCGTTCCAGCCAGCGCCCGCTGCTGCACCTCGCCATTCCTCCAAGCCTGTTCGGGACCGTGGTCGAGGGCTTGGCCGCTAAGGGGCTCAATCGCCATGGGCGGGTGGTGCTCGAGAAGCCGTTCGGTCGCGACGTGGCTTCGGCACGTGAACTCAACGGCTGTGTCCTCGACCGGTTCCCGGAGGAGGCGGTCTTCCCGATCGACCACTTCCTCGGCAAGGAGCAGGTGATGGATCTGTTGGTGTTCCGCTTCGCCAACATGTTGCTCGAGCCGGCGTGGAACCGCCATTTTGTCGACAGCGTGCAGATCACCATGGCCGAGGACTTCGGCGTGGAAGGCCGCGGCGTCTTTTACGAGGAGGTGGGCGCCCCGCCCGACGTCGTGCAGAACCATCTGCTTCAAGTCCTCGCCTTGGTCGCCATGGACGCGCCCGTCGACACCACCGCCAAGGCACTACGCAACGAGAAGGTCAAAGTGCTCTCGGCCATGCCCCCGCTGGACCCGGCGGCGATCGTGCGGGGCCAGTACGACGGCTACCGGGACGAGGAGGGGGTCGATCCCCACTCCGAGGTAGACACCTACGTGGCATTGCGGGCCGAGATCGACTCCTGGCGCTGGGCAGGCGTGCCGTTCTACGTCCGGACGGGCAAACGGCTGGCGACGACAGCAACGGAGGTGCTGGTCGAGTTCAAGCAGCCACCGCGACTTTTCTTCGCTCGCTCGGAAACCGAGATCCCCCCATCCCAACCACCTGCTGTTCCGGCTCAAGAGGAGGCCAGGGACGGCCCGTTGGAGGAGGCCTACGCCCGCCCGCTCGACAGCGCGCTCGACGGCGACCAGCGGCTGTTCGCCCGCGCCGACGGCGTCGAGGAGGCCTGGAGCGTCGTCGGCCCCGCCCTCGAGAGCCCGCCCCCCGTGGAGCTCTATCCGTCCGGCTCCTGGGGTCCCGGCGCGGCCGAGGACCTCATCGCCGGCCACGGAGGTTGGCACTGCCCGGAGCTCAGAACCGACGGATGACAGCTGAGCGAGTGCGAGGGCTCTTCCCGCAATGCAATCAATCGTCGGGCTTCGGAGTCTCCATCAAGGACAGACCATGACGCACCAGTTGTTTCTCGACGCGACCATGCCCCACCTCGACCTGGTGTGGAGCCTCGCTCGGCGCATGAGCGCCGACCCCGCGGGGGCGGAGGACCTCGTCCAGGAGACCTACGCCCGGGCCTGGCGAGGCTTTGCCAATCAGGGCCGGGGCGACGTCCGATCATGGCTGGTGGCGATCTGCCTCAACGCCGGGCGCACCGAGCTACGGCGTGGGCTGCGCTCGCCGCGCATCGTCCCCGGCTTCGACGACGCTCCCGACGCTCCCAACGCAGAGGACGTGAGCGGTGACGCCTTGGCCTCCCTCGATCGGGCGGCGGTGGCACGGGCCCTCGCCACCCTCCCCGTGGTACAACGCCGGGCGATCGTGCTCGTCGACATCGGCGGCCTGAG
>JAIVIH010000225.1 GCA_020200615.1 Actinomycetota bacterium
AGCCAGTCGTGCGTGGATCCCGTGGGCACCCGATCGCACGGCGGGGCGACGATCCCGTGGGGGCGACTTCGCAATCCCATCTTTTCCCTGCCCGACGCCGCGGCCAAGGATGTGGCCGTACGGTCCCATCCGCCAAAACCTCACAGTTGGCGAGGGTCGCGGCGACGGCGGCATCCGGCCACTCGGGATGGGCCTCCCGGATGGCGGCTGTGAGCTCGTCGGCGGGCGTGCCGTCGAACCGGGGCGGTGCCAGAGCAGCCTCGCACTCGTCCCACGTCGGCCAGCGGAACTGAAGCTCGAGGGCGCCCCCGTCCACGCCGATAGCCGCCGCGATCCGGTCCGGCGCTCGATGGGCCAGCTCGACGGCCAGGTTGCCGCCGGTCGACTGACCCGCCACCACCGGGCGGTCGAGCCCAGCAGAGTCGATGACCGCGAGCAGGTCCGCGGTCAGAGTGGCGAAGTCGTACCCAGTCTCGGGCTTGTCCGACTGCCCGTGGCCCCGGAGGTCCACGGCAACCACGAAGTGGCCTTCGGCCTGGAGCCTGTGGGCGACGAAGTCCCAGGTCCGGCAGTTGGACGAGAGCCCGTGCACGAGGAGGAACGGACGGGCCGAGGACCGCTCGGGAACGGCGGGCCAGATCCGGGCGTGGAGCGATACCCCGACGGTGACCGGGAGCCGTCGTACGTCGGGCTGCACTGGGCCATGATGCCCCGGGTGAGAAGGGGACTGGTTGCCGTGCTGGCCTCCGCCCTCGTGGCGGTCAGTTGTGGTGAGGGCCGAGTGCTGCCACCTCAGTCGGCCAGCCAGTCGTGCGTGGATCCCGTGGGCACCCGATCGCACGGCGGGGCGACGATCCCGTGGGGGCGACTTCGCAATCCCATCTTTTCCCTGCCCGACGCCGCGGCCAAGGATGTGGCCGTACGGCGTACGTGGTGACGTACAACTCCCACACCCGGGACGTGGACGGGCAGCCGAAGCTCTACGAGCGACGTTCGGCGGCCTTCGGGTCGTGGTCCGAACCTCGGCGCCTGGCTCCGAGCGTCCGACCCCTTCCCGGGGACCGGCTGATCGATGCGGCCCTGGCTCACACCCGACACGGGCTCTTCCTCGGCTACAACCATCAGGAGGACCGGTTCGAGATGGCGTGGTCGCCATCCGGTTCCCTGGAAGGGCCGTGGCGACGGATCGGAGTCGCTGACACCGGCGCCTTCGAGAACTACCAGTTCTTGCAAGTCGACGGTGTGTGGCACGTGCTGGGCACCACCGTCCCCGTCCACCGCGAACTCCTCTACCGGCTGGACGGTCCTCCCGAACGGCCCGAGAGCTGGTTGCGCTGGAAGCTCGTCCGCCAGCTGGAGGTGCCCGCCGAATCCTGGAACCGGGACCAGGGTGACGGCCGCGGGTTCGAGCTGGCCAACGCCGCCTTCCTGTGCGACGCCCGGCCCCTCGACGGTTACTGGTACCTCTTCTACGCGGGAAGCACGGAACTAAACCGGTTCGGGGGTCGGGGCCACGCCAAGATGGGCATCGCCCGTAGCACCGACCTCGTCCGGTGGGAGGTTCCTCCGGGGTAGGGCCGGGAGCAGCCCTACGCTGCCCGCATGCTGCGCCTGCTGGCATCGGCCGGCCTGGGGTACCTGGCGGGGGCGCTCCCCACGGCGGACACGGCGGCCAGGCTGGCGGGCGGGGGCGCCACCGACCTGCGCCTCGCCGGTAGTGGGAATCCGGGTGCGGTCAACGCCATGGCTGTGCTGGGCCGCCGGTGGGGGATGGCCGTCCTCGCGGCCGACATCGCCAAGGGTGCGGCGGCAAGCGTCGTGGGGCGGCGGCTGGCCGGTGATACCGGCGCTCACGTAGGTGGGACGGCCGCGGTGATCGGCCACTGTTTCCCGGTGTGGAGCGGGTTCCGTGGCGGTAAGGGCGTGGCCCCGAGCTGCGGGCAATGCCTGGCCACGTTCCCCGTCTACTTCCCCATCGACCTGGTCGTGGCCTGGGCCGTGGCGACGTGGCGACAGCATGCGTTGCCCGCCACCGTGGTGGCCTCGTCGGTATGGGTGGCAGCCAGCACTCTGTGGTGGCGGCGGGGGTGGCCCAACGCGTGGGGTCCCCGGCCGACGGTCGCCCTGCCCGCGGCCGCCACCGTCACCAGCGCCGTGATCCTGTCCCGGTTCGCCGCCGCGGCCCGAGCGGCAGGGACACCGCCGGCGGCCCCGAGCGCGGCCCGATGATCGCCATCGTCGTCGACTCCAACTCCCAGCTTCCTCCCGACGCTGGCCGCCGGCGCCGTCGATGTCCCCGTGCGCATCGTCGACACCGGGGCGGCGTCGTTCGCCATCACCCTCTGCGCGTGGGCCGCGGCCGAGGCGTTGGCCGCAGGAGCGAGCCTCGAGGAGGCGGCCGGTGTGGCCGAAACGACGGCGGGCACGGTCGGGAACGTCTTCGCCGTCCGGGCCCTCGATCTGGCCCGGGCCGGGGGGCGCCTGGCGGACGGCCCGGCAGCGGGCGAGCCCGGCTCGGTACCGGTCATGACCATGTCCGACGGGGTGATGCAGGTCGTCGGGCGGGCGGCCGATCTGGACGACGTGGCCGACGTGATGGCGGCGCGCGTCCGCGGCGCGGGGTCAAACCTCCGGGTGGGGATCGGCGTCGCCGATGCGGGAGTCGTCCACTTCTGGGACGTCCTCGAGCGAAGGCTCGCCGCCTCCCCCGAGGTCGACGAGATCGTGCGGTACCGCGTCGGCCCGAGCGTGGGCGCCCACACGGGCCCGGGCACGGTCGGCGCCATGTACGCCCCGCGGCGACCCGGCGCCGGTCAGTAACCGGCGAGCGCTTCCACCAGCTCGCCCTGGAGCATGCTGAGGTAGTCGTAGGCGGCGAACACGGGCGCACGCGGATCGTCGGCCTCGACCGGACGCTCGTGGCCCTCCTCGCTGACGTCGAGACGGCTACCCAGCACGAGCCGGACCTCGTTGAGCGCCCGCATCCAGTGATCGGCCTCCTCCGGGCTCAGGTGCTCGGAGTCGGCGCTGGCCTCGAGGGTCGCCAGCGCCGCCAGGTGCGACTCCATGAGCTCGGTGTGGGCCAGCAGGCGGTACTCCTCCTGCCGCTCCTCGTCCTCCGGGTACGCGATAGGGAACAGGCGGGCCATGGCTGGGTCGTCGGCCGTCCCGAAGACCTCCCGCATTTCGGGAGCGAGGGAGCGCAGGAAGGCCCGCTCGACTTCCGGGAGCCGCAACTCGACCCCGCCCTTGCGCAGCCGCCGAATTCGACGGCTCATGCTGGCTGGGAGCGGCGGCCACGGCGTTCGGGCACGCAGCCCTTCGGGCCGCTCAACGGGCCACCGCCGCCGGCGGCTGCCCCGCTGAGCGGGGCGCCGTGTCCATTGACTCGCTCGCCTGCGGCTCGCTCATTCGTCGTGTTCCATGGTGGCCCAGAGACCGTGCTCGTGAAGCCGGAAGACGTCGAGCTCGGCCTTCTCCCGGGTCCCGCTCGAAACCACGGCCTTGCCCTTGTGGTGGACGTCGAGCATGAGCTTGGTGGC
>JAIVIH010000481.1 GCA_020200615.1 Actinomycetota bacterium
CGCCCGCCGTTCACGGGGCACCCCCCGGATCGCCACGCGGTTGCTCAGGCGGGTCCGGGACTTCGCCGAGGTGCGCAGCGACGGAGTGGTCACGGCCGACACCGCCCGCGCCGGGCTGGCCCTGTTCGAAGTGGACGACGCCGGCCTGGACAAGGTCGACCGGGCCATCCTCCACGCTGTGTGCCACCGCTTCGGTGGAGGCCCGGTGGGCCTGTCGACGCTGGCCATCAGCGTGGGGGAGGAGCCGGAGACGGTGGAAGACGTGTACGAGCCCTTCCTCCTGCAGCTCGGCATGCTGAAGCGCACCCCCAGGGGCCGGGTCGCCACCGCCGCAGCCTGGGCCCACCTCGGCCTCCCTCAGCCCGAAGGGCGTCCCGCCGGGCTCTTCGAGTAAACCCCGGCTAACCTGCGAGGGCGGTCCTCACGGACCCCCCTTTGCCATGGAGCCACTGCTTGCCCTCCTCTTCACCTTCGTACTCATGTGGGTGCTGCTCATCCGGCCTCAGCAGCGGCGGATGCGGGAGCACCAGGCCGTGGTCGCGTCTCTGCGGCCGGGTGACGAGATCGTCACCGCCGGTGGCATCTACGGCACCGTCCAGTCGATAGACGACGAGGCCATGCTTCTGCGGGTGGCGCCGGGCGTAGAGCTGCGGGTGCTGCGGGCCGCCGTCAGCCAGCGGGTATCCGGAACGGCTGACGACCTGCCCGGGGACGACGTGGTCGAGGCTCCCGAGCCCCGCCGCGAAGACGACGCCTGATGCGGCGGTCGCTCACCATCTCCCTCATAGGCACGTTGTTGGTGGCCGCCGTCGCCCTGGGCGCGACCGCGATCTCGGGAAATCGCCCCCAGCTCGGCCTCGACCTGCAGGGCGGGATCTCGGTGGTCCTTCAACCCCGGACCAACGTGCCCGAGAGCGTGCTCGACCAGGCCATCGAGATCATCCGTAGCCGGGTCGATGCCCTCGGCGTGGCTGAGCCCGACATCAGCCGTCAGGGCTCCTCGGTCATCGTGCAGCTCCCTGGAGTCAAGGACCGGGATCGGGCCCTTGAGCTGATCGGCACCACCGCCCAGCTCTACTTCCGGCCCGTGCGCCAGCCGCTTCCCGCCAGCGAATCAGCCATTCCCTCGACCACGACCTCCTCGACCACGACAACGGTCGCACCCGAGGGGGCCGCGCCTCCTCCGACGACGGCGACCACGGTGGCTCCTCTCGACCTGGCCACGACGACCAAGCCCGAGGAGAACGCCCAGGACAAGGAGGTCGTGCTTCCCGAGAAGGACGAGGACGGCACCGTAGTCGCCCGGTACCACCTCGGGCCGGCCGACGTCACCGGTCGGGCTCTGTCCTCGGCTCGGGCCACGGTGGAGCCGAACACGGGAACCTGGGAAGTCGAGTTCAGCCTCACCTCGAGTGGCACGAAGCAGTGGAACGACATGGCGGCCAAGGTGGGCCAGGGCAATCAGATCGCCATCGACCTCGACGGCGAGGTCAAGTCCGCGCCCAGCCTGGAGACCACCAACTTCCCCGGCAAGGGGCGCATCACCGGAAACTTCAGCCAGCGGGAGGCCAAGGATCTCGCCCTCGTGCTGCGCTACGGAGCGCTTCCCGTTCAGCTCGACCAGCAGACGGTTCAGACC
>JAIVIH010000482.1 GCA_020200615.1 Actinomycetota bacterium
AGTGGCCATCGGTCACCTCGAGCCGGATGCGCTTGTTGCCCTTGCCCTTGGACTCGGTCTTGAGGACCCGTACCCGCCCCACCTCGTCGGTGGAGCGCACGTGGAGCCCTCCGTCGGCCTGCTTGTCCAGGCCGACGATGTCGATGACCCGGATCGGGTCCACCCCTTCGGGGAGGAGGTTGACCTTGGTGCGAATCAGGTCGGCGTCGGCGAAGGCCTCCCCGCGGGGCACCCACGCGACCTGCACCGGGCGGGCGGCGCCCAGCTCGGTGTTGACCAGCCCCTCCACCAGCGGCCCGAAGCCGTCGGGCAGGGGGTCGAACTCGAAGTCCATCCGGGCCGCCAGCGGCTCCATGTTCCCGCCGGTGACGGGGACGCCCCACTGGTTCCATATCACTCCACACAGCACGTGCAGGGCGGTGTGGGTCCGCATGAGGGCGTGACGCCGATCCCAGTCGACCTCTCCCTCCACGTCCTCACCGACAGCGGGCACGGGTCCCTCCAGGGTGTGCCAGACGGCATCGCCCTCTTTGCGCACGCTGACGACGCGCGCCGCGCCCAGGCTCCCGGTGTCGTGGGGCTGGCCGCCGCCGGTGGGGTAGAAGGCGCTCCGGTCGAGAGCGAACTGGTTCCCTTCCCGGACCTCCGTCACCCGGCCGGTGAACGACCTCAGGTAGGCGTCGGTCAGGCACAGCAGATCGGTCACGACGTCGAGGCTACGTCGCCTCCGAGGTAGGCGGCTCGCACGGCCTCGTCGTCGAGCAGGTCACGGGCGCCCGCGCTCTTCACCACCCGCCCGGTCTCGAGCACGTAGGCCCGGTGGGCCCGCTGGAGGGCCTGGGACGCGTTCTGCTCGACCAGGAGGACGGTCGTCCCCTGCTGGTTGATCTCGGTGACGATCTCGAAGATCTGAGCGACCAGCCGGGGCGCCAGGCCCATGGAGGGCTCGTCCAGGAGCAGGACCTTGGGCTCCGCCATCAGGGCACGCCCCATGGCCAGCATCTGCTGCTCCCCTCCCGACAGGGTGCCTCCCGCCTGCTTCCGGCGCTCGGCCAGCCGGGGGAACAGCCCGAACACCCGCTCTAGGTCGCGGGCGAACGCCCCCTTGCGCCCCTTGCGGGCGTACATGCCCATCTCCAGGTTCTCCAGAACGGTCATCCCCGGGAAGATCCTCCGCCCCTCGGGGGACTGGGAGATCCCGAGGCGGACCCGTTCGTGGGCCGGCACTCCCGCCAGGTCGCGGCCGTCGAAGCGGATGCTTCCCGACGTCAGGGGCCGGAGCCCGGAGATCGTCTTCAGGGTCGTGGTCTTGCCCGCCCCGTTGCCTCCGATGAGGGCCACGATCTCGCCCTCCCCGACCTCGAGGGAGACGCCCTTGAGGGCCTCCACCTTGCCGTAGTGGACCCGGATGTCCTCCACTTCGAGCAGCATGGTCGTCACCCACCCTCGCCTGAGGCGGGGGATCCCAGGTAGGCCTCGATCACCCGGGGGTTGCGCTGGACCTCGGCAGGCAAACCCTCGGCGATCTTCTGGCCGAAGTCCAGCACCGCCACCCGGTCGGACACGCCCATGACCAGGCTCATGTCGTGCTCGATGAGCACGATGGTGAGGCCGGTGTCGCGGAGCTTGC
>JAIVIH010000226.1 GCA_020200615.1 Actinomycetota bacterium
CACCCTGAGCTGCCCGTCGTCGACCTGGCGGGCGCCGCCCGGCCCCTCGGCGATCAGGACGAAGCGGTAGGTGACTGCGCTGTTCTCGTGGTTTGCGATGGCGAAGTGGATGAGGTTGGGCTGGCCCACGATCAAGTCCTTGGGCACGCTGGCGTAGTCATCGAAGTACAGCTCGGTGAACGGCGTCGGGTGGCGAGTGACCGATCCCTTTATCTGGGAGTGCAGGGAGGGGGAGAACAATAGACCAAGAGCCACGGCGGCGACGATCGCCATCAGCGCGGCCGCACCGACGAACAGCTTCCGACGCACATCCACGGGCTCCATTGATAGTCGTCGTCTGTGGCGGAGAAAGAGAGTCCCCGCTGGGGCTCCCATCGCAACCCGCCACAGGACGCCCCCGGGGCCCCACGGTCAGACGGCCGAAGGCGGCAGGAACGCCGCGGGCCAAGCTGCACCGGGAATCGCGAGGTAGAGCATCCGCCTCACCTCCCGGCGACTGCGGCCGACCGAGTCGAGCACGACTCCGGTCCAGAGCGCGAGGACCGCTCCGGCGCTCAAGGCCGCCCCGCCGATCGCACCCCAGGTGACCTCCGCCAGATGGCCGGCTCCGGACACGGCGACGAACAACGCCCCGAGCCCGGCCAGCAGGCCGATCAGGCTGAAGAAGCGGAGCGGGCGGTAGTCCTTGCACATCAGCAGTATGAACTTCAGGATCTTGAAGCCGTCGGGCAGGGTACGGAGCTTGCTGGTGGACTCACGGGGCCGGTCCCGATAGGTGGTGGGTAGCTCATCGAAGGGGAGACGGAGGTCGAGGGCGTGCACCGTCATCTCGGTCTCGGTCTCGAATCCGCAGGACGTGGCCGGGAACGACTTCACGTACCTGCGGGACAGGACCCGGAACCCGGAGAGCATGTCGTTCGGCCCGTCGCCGAAGACCCAGCGCACCGATCGGCTGAGGGTGCGATTGCCAAGTCGGTGACCCAGCCGGTAAGCATGCTCAGCCTCTTCTGACTCGATCCTTGCGCCTATCACCATGTCGAGACTGCCCGCGCACAAGTGCCGGACCAGGCGGGGTGCCGCCCCCGCATCGTAGGTGTCATCACCATCCGCCAGCACGTAGACGCTCGCTTCCACCTCGCTGAACATGCGTCGGACGACGTTGCCCTTTCCCCGCCTCGGGCAGCTGCGCACGACGGCTCCGGCGAGCTCGGCTGCCTCGGCTGTCCCGTCGGTGGAGGCGTTGTCGTACACGTAGACCGTCGCGCCGGGGAGGCTCGCCAAGAAGTCTCGGACGACCTTGCCGATCGTCAACTCCTCGTTCATACAGGGCAGAAGCACTGCCACCGAGATGGCATCGTCGGAGCAGACGCTGCCCCAAGGCTGCACATCGTGAACCAGCTCAAGGGTACGAACACGTACTCCGGTGCCGCGGGCGGGCGCCACCTCTGGATTGGGCGCGCCATCTGGGGCGGGACGGGGGGAATTTTCCATGAGGCTCATCGCGGTCCTTGATCTGCATATGGAGGAGGGAAAACCCGGCCTTCCGGTGTCGTCGTCTAGGGACCTCAGGCGGCAGTGCTCGCCCAACACCCGCTCAGGAGCGGACGAGGCAAGGCCTCTGGCGTCGGCC
>JAIVIH010000281.1 GCA_020200615.1 Actinomycetota bacterium
GAGCATGGTGCCCGTGCTGGTCTGCCTGGGCTGGGTCCTCACCACCGTGGTGGTCGCCAGCTTCACCTCCCTCGTCCGGCGGGAATAGAACGGGAGGGCGGCAGTAGCCGCCCTCCCGGTGTACATCCGGACCGTCCGCTGACGGTCACTGATCACTGATCGCTGATCGGCGTTCCCCGGGGGGCAGGAACGTAGTCGGCGACGAAGAGGCCCATGTTGTCCAGGCGGACGGTCGAGACCGTCGAGACGCTCGCTCCCTCACCAAAGGCGGGTAGGGCCAGCCCGGTCCCTCGGCCCGCACCAGCGAACGATCGTCCAGCCAGTAGAGCTTCGACCAACGGCCGTCGGCCCGCAGTTCCACCCCGCTTCGTATGTCCCGAAGAAGGAAGGGCTCTGGCACAGCAGCCATGCCCCGGTCATCGCCGCCCGGAACTCGGCCTCGGTGGCCGGCCGGTATTCGCCGTCGCTGGAGCCGCAGGGGCGCACCACGTGTCCCGACGGTCTGCAAGTGTGAGGTGAAGTGAAACCCGAGCACGGGCGCGCCATCCGGGTCTTCGTCTCCTCGACGTTCCGCGACATGCAGGGCGAGCGGGAGGAGCTGGTTGAAGCGCGTCTTTCCCGAGCTTCGTGAGCTGTGCGAGCGCCGGGGCGTCGCGTGGAGCGAGGTCGACCTGCGTTGGGGCGTGACCGACGAACAGAAGGCCGAGGGCGCCGTGCTTCCCGTCTGCCTGGCGGAGATCGAGCGAAGCCGACCGTACTTCATCGGAATGCTCGGCGAGCGGTATGGCTGGGTGCCCGACCATGTCCCCGCCGACCTGGCCCTCCGTCTCGGTTGGCTCGACGAGCACGCAGGCCGCTCGGTCACCGAGCTGGAGATCCTCCACGGTGTCCTGGACTCCGTCGAGTCGGGCGGTCACGCCTTCTTCTACCTGCGCTCGCCCGGATGGCTCGACACCCTGGCGCCCGAGGACAGGGCCGCCTTCGACGAGGCCGATCCCGTGAAAAGACAAATGCTGTCGCGGCTCAAGGCCCGGTTGCAGGCCAGCGGCCATCCGTGCCGTGACTATCCGGATCCCGTAGCCGTCGGCCGGCTCGTCCTCGCCGACTTCACCGCCCTCGTCGAGCGCCTCTACCCCGAGCAGGAGCCACCGGATCCGCTCACCCGGCAGAGGCTTGAGCATTCGGCGTATCGCACCAGCCACCACCCCGTGCCCGTGGACCGTCCCGCTGAAGTCGGGCGTATTGCCGCCCACGTGGCCGGGGAAGGCCCACCGCTCGCCATCACCGGTCCCGCCGGAATCGGCACGTCGGCCCTGCTGGCGACCTGGATCGTCGCCCACGTCGCCGATCACCCGGACGACCTCGTGATCGAACACCACATCGGAGCCACCGCCGCCAGCGCCGACTGGGTGGCCCTGGCCGGCCGAATCGCAGCGGAGGCCGCCTGGGCCCCCTTGTACGCGCCGTCGTAAGCACCGGCTTGGGACCGACTCTCGATGCCGTTCGGTTCAGGAAATGGCCGACGGTCGACGTCGCCCCCCTCGATCGCCACGAGAAGCGGGCACTCACCGAGCGGTTCCTGGCTCGTTTCGTCAAGGCTCTCGGCCGCGACCACCTCGACCGGATCGCCGACGCGCCGGAAACGGCCAGTCCTCTCGTGCTCGTCACGCTGTTAGACGAGCTCCGCCAGCACAACGACCACTTCACCCTCGGCGACCTCATCGATCGCCACCTCGCCGCGGCGCGGACCAATGACACGTTCTCCAGCCTTCTCGAGCGCTGGGAACGGGACTACGAGCGGGACCGCCCCGGGCTGGTAGTCGACGCGTTCACGCTCCTCTGGGCCGCTCGCCACGGCTTGGAGGAGGCCGAGCTGCTCGATCTCCTGGGCTCCGGGGAAACCCCGCTTCCCCGCGCCGTGTGGTCGCCGCTCTTCCTCGCCGCCGAGCAGCACCTCGTGCTCCACTCCGGCCTTCTGGTCCTGGGCCACGCCGCCCTCCGGGAGGACGTCGGCCAGCGATACTTGGCCTCGGCCGACCAGCGACGGGCCGCCTACGGTCGCCTCGCGTCCTACTTCGGCGCCAGGCGGGCCGGTCTGCCCGGCCCCCGGGTGCTCGACGAGCTGCCCTGGGCCCAGGCGGGATCCGGCGAGTGGGAAGGGCTCGTCTCCGCGCTGGCCGACCCGACGTTCCTCGTCGGACTGACGAGGCGCGACGCCCCCGCGGTGCGCAGGCTGTGGCGAATGGCCGAGGACGAGGGCGGCCGATCGATGGCCGACGCCTACCGACCGCTCGTCGACAACCTGACCCCGCACACGCTGGACGCGGCATGGACGGCAGCCGTGCTGCTGATGTTCGCAGGACACACCGCCCTGGCCGCCCCTGCTGCAGTCCGGCCTTGCTGATCTCCTGCGAACGGAGGGCGACGAGCGACGCTTGGCCGCGCTACTCGTCAATCTGGCGGTCACTCGATCCCAGACGGGGGCTGCCCAGGCCGCGCTGGCCGCAGTCGCCGAGGCCGAGTCCCTCACCCGCGCCGGCGGTGACGAGGCCACGCTCGAACGGGCGCTGAATGCCAAGGTTCTCGCCCTCCGCCAGCTGGGCCGCCACGACGAGGCGCTGGCCGCGTCTTCCGAGGAGGAGACGCTCTGCCGGCGCAAGGACGACCCGGTGGCGCTGGCCGCCTGTCTCTCGGCCCGCGCCGGCGTGCTTCTCGCCGCCGGCGACCCCGACGGCGCGCTGGCCTTGATGGGCGAGCAGGAGCGCCTCGATCGGGAGGGGGGAGACCTCACCGCCGCCGCCCAGGCCCTCGGTGCCCAGGCGACCGTGGTCGCCAGCCGGGGCGACAGCGAGAGCGCGCTGGGTCTCATCGCCCGTCAGGAGGAGGCGCTTCGGGAGCTGGGGGCGAGAGCGGAGCTGGTAACCGCCATCGCCAATCGGGCGAGCGTGCAACGCAGCGCGGGGGACCACTCGGCCGCTGACGACAGCTTGGCCGAGGCCGAGGACTTGGCACGTGCTGCGGGGCGCCTGGCCGAGGTGGCCCGGGTGCTGTCGCTCAAAGCGGCCGGTGCCCACGCCCAGGGTCGTCGCGACGATGCCGTCCGGCTGACGCTGGAGGCCGAGGCTCTGGCCCGCTCGATCGGGGCGCCCGAGCAGGTAGCCCTTGCCATGGAGCTCCGGGTGGTCATAGCCCGGGAGGCGGGCGACCTGGCCGTGGCCACCGCTCTTCTCGATGAGCAGGAGGCGCTCTACCGGGAGATCGGCTCGCCACTCGGTCTGGCCAATGTGGCCTTCAACCGCGGCAACATCGGCGTCGGTGCCGGTGATCTCGCCGGAGCGCTCCAGGCCTGGGTGAGGCCGAAATCGGTTTCCGGGCCAGCGGCGAACCCAAGAACCTGCTCCCGCTGCTCCACAACCGGTACCAGGTGCGGATGGCAGCCAATGACCCGGAGGGCGCTTTGGCCGACTTGCGGGCGCGGGCCAACCTAGGCGCCACCCTCGGGCGGCACGACCTCGCCCGGGAGTCGGCGACCACCGCAGTCCACCTTCTGCACCAGCTCGGCCGTCAGGCCGAGGCCGAGCCTTTTTGGCGCCTGCTGGCCGACGCTTGCCGGCGGCTGGGTGACGACAACGGGCTGCAGCAGGCCCTGGGCGACCACGCCCTGCTCGTGCTCGGACGGGGAGATGCGATTGCGATCGCCAACAGGGGGGACGTGCTCACGAAAATGCCCGGACGGGCTGCAGACGCGGTGGCCGCCCTGGAGGACGCCCGATCCTTGGCCGCCCAGTGGCAGCTCGGTCCGATGATGGCCGAGCTCGACCGGATGCTGGCTCGAGCCCGGTCGCAGCGCCCTATTTCAACGCCGCGGTTGCCGGGCCGGGAATGATCGCCCTCAACCGGTCGGCGCTGGGCGTCTCTCTCTCCCCACGAGCTCACGCAGAGCGGCGCCGTAGGTCCACTCCGTCCGCTCGCTGGCAACGGCAACCGACCAGTCACCCGCCGGCGTGGTGGATGCTGCCAACACCCTGGCCGGGTCGGCCGGAAGTCTCTCTCGACCGACTCCGAGCTCGACCAGCAGCGGCTGGAATGTCGTCCACCGGCGCCTCAGCTCGTCAGCGCGGACCGGAGGACACACGAACAGGGTCTTGGACCACAGATCACCGGCATCGATCTTCTGCAGCTCCCACCGCAACCCTTCGGTGGTCTCGCCGGGAGGAGCGTTCACAACGATCAGGGCGGCCTCGCTCATCCATTGGGCGATGATCGGCTGCCACTCTTCGTTCGGCAGTGTCGCCCGAGCTGCCCCCACCGGAGCAAGCTCGGTCCCGGGCGGGTTCAAGGCCACCACGGGCCCGGTGCGGTTGAGCTCCCACGCCAGGACCTCCTCGAAGCGGTCGAAACGCCGTGGGCTCAGCTGTTCGATCAGCGAGCGACGTCCCGTGACTGCACTGCGGATCTTGATCTGGTCGTCCGTGAAGGAGCGCAGGTAGAGAACGATCGGGCGGTCATCCCGATCCATCAGCTCCCTCGCATCCAGTGCCGCCAGTCTCCGAGCGCGCCGGTAGAAACCAACTCCTCCGGCGGCAAGAATGACGGCCACCAGCACTCCGGGTGCGGCCACCACCATCGGGTCGATCTCCAGGTCGTCCCCGCCCGACTCCGACGGGACCAGGACGGACTCGCCCCTGGCAATCGTCACTCCCGAGAGGGCGGCGATCATGGCTCCGGCGATGAACAGCACGAGCCCGGCGCCGAACATAAGGGTGACTCGGCCGGTGCGGCGGCCTGTGAAGAGCTGGTGGGAGGGTGGCCCGTCGCCGCCTAGACGGTTGCGCTCGCGTCGGCGCAGCCACCAGGGTGGGCCGCACAGCAAGGCGAGCCCGACTCCGGCCGGGACCAGGCTGCCCGGCCAGAAGGCGGGAACGACCCCCGGTAGGAGAAGGCTCAACCCGAAGATCTGTGTCGCGAAGCGAGCTCGGGCGTGCATGCGTGTGTCCCGGGCAGAGCCGGAGACCTCCAGAACCCCTTCGCCGGGCGAACCCGACGGATCGCCCGCGTCGACACCCCAGGCGCCCGGCGACCCGGAGGGGTCGCGCGCACGGGCCACTACGGCCACTGCGAGGAGGTAGAGCGCGACGAGGAACAGCAAGGTTCCGCTCATCTGTCCTACGAACGTCGACGCGTCGAACGGCTCCGCGGGCGCACTTTCGCCTGAAGGCGCCTTCGCCTCCTGCCTCGACGCCAGGTCACGCGCCGTGGCGAGGTCGGCGACCTCGGAGATGACGTTGACGGTGAAGTGAAAACGGCCCCGCCGAAAAATGACCATGGCTCTCTCGGCCACCAACTCACCGGTCTCGGGTGCTTCGAATCCGACGACCAGCCCGCGAGCGTCGGCCACCTCGGGAATCTCGAATTCGACGTGGTCTTGCTCGGCGACACGGTCCGCCGTACCACGCAGAATCTCCGCCGCCGCCTTCGCTGAGCGGAGCTCGAAGACGATCGCGCTGACAAGCGTTCCCGACTCGTCGTTCACCCACGTCCGACCATACGAACAATGAAGCTCCTCGGCCTCCGCTGCCTCCTCCTCGGTGAGCGTGCGGCCCAGGGCGTTCTCAGGATCGACCCTTCCACCCAGCTCAGGGTCCTCGACATAGCCGGCCGGCAGATCCCGCTCGTCGATGAGGGAAGCCCGAAGGCTGGCGTCGGTGCAATGGTCAGCCCATCCATCGGTTGTCGCCACGCCCAGGACGGTGACGATCAAGGCGCCGGCAAGGACCTGACGGCAGACTCGCCCCTTTGGCGTCCACCACCGTTTCCCCTCGCTACAGGTCCGCCCGCTGTACAGGCACGCCCCCATCCGCCGCACCTCCGCAGCAATTCTCCATTGCCGGCAGGAGCGGGTCAATGCAGGACTGGCGCGACCTGTTGCAACATTCGTCCGGACCGCGCCAGGATGGACCCACGGCGTTCTTCGACTACCCGGGCGGGGATACGGGCGAGCAATCGGAGGAGCTGCGGTTTCTGGCCGGCTCCTCGGACGAAGACTGGGCCCTCATCCGCAGGCACAGCGAGACCCGGCGGTTCCTCCCTGGGGATGTGGTGATCAGCGCCGGAGAATCCGACCGCGCTCTCTACATAGTCGTCGACGGCTCTCTGCAGGTGGTGCGATCGAGCGGATTCCGTGGTCGGACGACGGAGGTGGCGCGAACCATCCACCCCGGGTCCGTGATCGGTGAGATGGCGTTTCTGGACGGGAAGCCGCGCTCGGCCCTGGTGCAGGCCGTGAGCGAAGCCCACCTGATGCGTCTGAGCTTCGACTCGTTCGAGGTCCTGGCGGCCAAGGACCCGGCCTTGGCCCGATCGATCCTGCTCGACCTGGGTCGCATCCTCGCCGACCGCATCCGCGCCCTCCAGAGGTTCGAGACAGGGCACGGTGCAGTGATCGAATGACCCCCGTCCCCGGCGACCAGGAGCCGGCGACGACAGCTGCGCCGGTGTTCCCCAACTACATGCAGATGAGGCGCCGCATGCCGATCGGGGCGTGGCACGTGCTTCGAGTCGGCAGCGTGGCCGCGTTCCTCGTCCTGTGCGTCACGCTGGTCGTCCGGCCCGCCGGCGGCCTCTTCGTCTTGTGGGGCGTCTTGATCCCGTCCCTCCCGCTGCTCCTCCTGGTGGCTCCCGGACTGTGGCGGAACATCTGCCCACTGGCTGCCGCCAACCAGACACCTCGGCTGCTGGGGTTCACCCGAGGGCGCACAGCCCCGAAATGGATGAGGGAACGCGGTTACCTCCTCGCCATCTCGCTTTTCATCGCCGTGGTGACGACCAGGAAGGTCGTGTTTGATACCAACGGGCCGGCTGTAGCCCTTCTCCTGATGACGACCATCGTCGCCGCGTTCGTAGGCGGGGTGTTGCTGAAGGGCAAGAGCGGCTGGTGCAGCACGATCTGCCCCTTGCTTCCCGTGCAGCGTCTGTACGGTCAGACCCCGTTCGCGACCGTTCCCAACGGGCACTGTCAGCCTTGCGTCGGCTGCACCAAGAACTGCTACGACTTCAACCCGGGGGTGGCCTACCAGGCCGACATGTACGACGCCGACCAGACCTGGAGCGCGCCCCGGAAGCTCTTCGCCGGCGCCTTTCTCGGACTGATCGTCGCCTTCTTCACGCTGCCAACGCCTCCCGCCCTCTCCCGACCGGAGCTGTACGTACGCTTTGCCGCCTACGTCCTGGTCAGCGCGGGGGCGTTCTTCGCCCTGGATTCGGTCCTTCGTATCTCCACCAGCAAGCTGGCCGCGGTCTTCGCCACGGCGTCGATCAACACGTTCTACTGGCACAGCTCCCGGACGCTCGCTCGATCCTTCGGCGAGATGTTCGGCACTGACGGCGACGGGATCGTCTGGCCGCTGCGCGCCCTGGTGCTCAGCCTCAGCGCGTGGTGGTTGCTGAGGACGCTACGAGCCGAGCGAAAGTTCGTGGCCGCGTCGGTGAGCCAGCCTGTCCGGCTGGCGCCTTCGCAGGTGCAGGCTCTCAGCGGAGAAGGTCGCGGGAGTGACGGTCCGGAAGTGCATGTCGTCCCCGAGAACCTGCGAGTCATCGCCGCCGAGGGCAACAGCCTGCTGGAAGTGCTCGAAGGTGCCGACCTTCCCATCGAGGCCGGGTGCCGGATGGGAATGTGCGGGTCCGATCCCATCGCCGTGCTGGAGGGCGCAGAGCACGTGACACCAGTGGCGGAGGAGGAGTGCAACACCCTGCGGCGACTCGGGCTCGGCTCCACCACTCGCATGGCGTGCTGCGCCCGCGTCACGGGCGATGTTCGCATCTCTCTGGTTCCCGAGAAGGGGGATGCCCGCGCAACCGCGCCGGCCGTGTTCGATACCTCGCTCCGCAGCGTGGTTGTCATCGGCAACGGAATCGCCGGTATCACTGCCGCCGACTTCGTCCGCCGCGGCCATCCCGACTGCGAGATCCACGTGATCGGGCAGGAGCCGCACCCCCTATACAACCGCATGGGCATCTCGAGGCTCATCTACGGACGATCGGCCATGCAGGGTCTCTACCTGCTGCCGGACAGCTGGTACGAAGACCACGGGATCACGTGCTGGCTCAACACCCAGGCCCGGCGCATCGACCTCGAGGCCCAGCACGTGATCCTCGGAACCGGAGAGTCCCTGGCCTTTTCCAGGCTGATCCTGGCCATGGGCAGCAGCAGTTCGGTTCCGCCCTTTCCCGGATTCGGACTGCCAGGATCGTTCGTACTGCGCGAAGCAAGCGACGCCATCGCCATACGGTCCTTCGCCCAGCACCACGGTGCTTCCCGTGCCGTGGTCGCCGGCGGAGGCCTGCTCGGGCTCGAATCCGCCTACGCCCTGCGCCAGCTGGGGCTGGCCGTCACCGTCCTCGAACGCAGTGAGCGCCTGCTGCGGAAGCAGGTCGACGAACGGTGCTCGCAACTCCTCGCCAGCTACCTCGATGGCCTGGGGATCGAGTTCCTCACGGGCGTGGAGGTCAGCGAGGTATCGGGCGACGACCGTGTACGGCGAGCCCTTCTCTCGGACGGCAACTCGACGAACTGCGACCTCTTCCTCGTCTGCGCCGGGATCCGCCCGAACGCACAACTGGCGAAGGAGGCGGGCATCGAGGTGAGGGCGGGGGTGTTGGTCGACAGCGGCATGCGGACCAGCCACCGGGGGGTGTTCGCCGCCGGCGACGTCACCGAGCTGGAAGGCCAGGTGCTCGGCCTGTGGCCGGTCAGCGTGGCCCAGGCGGAGGTCGCGGCCACCAACGCCCTCGGCGGACAGCAGGCCTTGGCCCAGGCCCTCCCTGTCGCCATCCTCAAAGGGCTGGGCATCGACCTCACCTCGGTCGGCCGGTTCCAGCCCGCCCCGGAGGACGAGGTCATCGTCGTCGACGACGGGCAGAACTATGCCTACGGGAAGCTCATCGTCTCCGACGGGAAACTGGTGGGCGGGATCATCCTCGGCCGGCCTCAGGACGCGCCACACCTGATCGCGGCCGTGAAGCGCCACGCTGACGTCAGGGACCAGATGGAGCGCCTCCGCCAAGGGGATTGGGATGCGCTCGCGACCCCACCGACACTCGTCGGAACCTAGAAAGGCGGAGATGGCCGAAACCCGGATCACGAGGATCGTCAATCACACGACCGCGAGCGTTTCCGTTGTGAATTACGAGACGGAAACCAGCAGCGACCCGATCGGGGCACGTGGCAGCGTGGCTGTCGATATGGCCGTGCCCTGGGCCTCGAGCCAGTGGGACTTCGGAGACAGGGGTAAGCGCCTGGAGGTGCAAGTCGACGGCTGGACCAGGTACTGGATCTGGCAGGCGGCGCATGAGGACGGTGACTTTGTCCGTTTCTCGAGCGACGGCCGCTGGCACGACCCCGGAGCCCGCGCCTACGGCATCCCCTTGGCCGAGGGCTGGCGAACCTTGGTCGTTCACGATCGTGGCTTCGAGCTCGAAGGATTCGACCTCGAAGTCATGGGACACCTGCTGACCCCTCTCCAGGTCCTGGGCCAGTTCTACCCGTCCACCGTCCAACCGCCTGATCCGCTTGCGAACGTTCCCTCTGTCGCGAAGCACACGGCCGTTTCGTTCACCATGGCGGGGAACGCATCCGACGCGTTCCACCGTGGGGAACCAGGTTCCCGCTTTCTCTACCGCGACTCCGGGAAGCGCTACAGATTCGAGATTCGAAACGGAGTTGTATACGCCATCGCTCCTGATGGGAGTTCGACGCGGTTGGAGGGGGCCGTGTCGTACAACGCCAAGCGTCTCGGCGAGCGCTCTGCCGCGCCGCCGATGGACCTGATCGCCGCGAGTGGTGAGCGAGTGTTCGCCAAGGCGAGGGGTCTCAACCGCTTCTACATCACGACCATGGACGAGCTGTTCATCCATGCCGGCGAGGATGGCACCGAGTTCCCGGTGCCATCCTCGCCGGCATGGATGAACAG
>JAIVIH010000227.1 GCA_020200615.1 Actinomycetota bacterium
GAGCCACAGGACCACGTCGAGCCCGAGGGTGGCGAGGAACCCGATCGGAGCGAGCCACCACGGGAGCCAGTTGGCCGCCACGGCCACCGCGAACGACGCCAGGAAGAGCAAGCCCGCACCGCCGAGCCACGCCAGCCCGAACAGCTTGTCCCGCATCCCGCGGCCCTTCGCCTGCCACACCGTGTTCAAGGCGTACTGGACGGCAGCCACCAGTCCCAGCCCTGACCACAGCAGGCCGACGATTCCTACTATCGAGGCGGCCTTGCGGCTGCGTTCCGTCTGTTTGATCAGGTCGGTGACGAACTCGGCGGCGTCGCCCGTCAGCCCGATCCGGCTGATGACGTCTCCCGCCAGGTTGACCGAGCCGACCGAGATCCAGCCCAGCACGGCGAAGGCCACCAGGAGCAGGGGGAACAGGGAGAGAAAGCCGGACAGGGTGACGGCGCCGGCCAGGTAGTTGCCGTTGAGCTCGCTGTAACGGGCCTGGACAGCGAGCACCCGCCCCAACCAGGGCCAGCGGCGGCCGAAGCCGTCGAGCTTCTCCTTCATCGTCCGACGCGTACCCTACCTGCCGCGTTCCCATCCACCGCAGTCCGTACGCTAGGAGGGTGGGAGGGAAGGGCACCGGGCTCGGACCGGGCAACGTGGATCCGCAGGGCGTTCCCGCCCATGTCGCCGTGGTCATGGACGGCAACGGCCGGTGGGCCCAGAAGCGGGGGCTGCCGCGAACCGAAGGCCACGCCGCCGGGGAAGAGGCGCTTTTCGACACGGTGGAAGGCGCCCTCGAGCTGGGTGTGCGCTGGCTCACCGTGTACGCCTTCTCCACCGAGAACTGGAAGCGCCCGGCGGACGAGGTCCGCTTCCTGATGGGCTTCAACGAGGGCATCCTCGTGCGCCGCCGGGACGAGTTGAACGAGCGGGGCGTCCGCATGCGCTTTGTGGGACGGCGCGACTGGCGGGTGCCGAAACGCCTGCTGCGCCGGATGGACGAGGCCATCGAGCTCACCCGCCGGAACCGGACGATGACGTTCACGATCGCCTTCAACTACGGCGGACGGGCGGAGATCGTCGACGCCGTGCGGGCCCTGGTGGCGGCGGGCGTCCCCGAGTCCAAGGTCGACGAGAAAGCCATCCGATCCCGGATGTACGACCCGGAGATGCCCGATCCCGATCTGGTGGTGCGCACGTCGGGGGAGTACCGGATCTCCAACTTCCTTCTGTGGGAGCTGGCCTACAGCGAGCTGGTGTTCACCGACGTCCTGTGGCCCGACTTCCGTCGCCAGCACCTGTTCCAGGCCGTGCGGGAGTTCCAACGGCGCGACCGGCGCTTCGGTGCCATCGAGGCCGACTGACCGTGCCCCTCTACCGGGAGCAGGGCGTGGTCCTGCGCACCATGAGGCTGGGGGAGGCGGACCGGATCGTCACCCTGGTGACCCCGGGACGGGGCAAGGTCCGGGCCGTCGCCAAGGGCGTGCGGAAGACGAAGAGCCGCTTCGGCGGCCGGCTGGAGCCGATGAACCACGTCGACCTCCTCCTGTACGAGGGCCGCGAGCTCGACGTCATCTCCCAGGCCGAGACCCTGGAGCAGTTCCGGTCGGTCCGCGAGGACCTGGACCGGCTCCACAACGCGCCCCTGATGGTCCCGGCGTTCTTCCTCAAGCTCCTGTCGCTGGAGGGGTTCCACCCCCTGCTCGACGTGTGCGGAGGATGCGGGTCGAGCGGGGAACTAGTGGCCTTCGACGTGGGTGAGGGCGGTGCCCTGTGCCGGTCCTGCGCCGGCCAGCGCGGCGCCCTGGCAGTGACGAGTGAGGCCCTCGTCCTAGTCCGGAGGGTCCTCGGGGGCGACCTGGCCGCCGTCCTGCGGGAGCCCGCCAGCCGCTCCACGGCCGAAGTCGACCGCCTGGCCACCCGAGCCTTGGAGCACCACCTCGAACGCCGTCTGCGCTCGGTGGCGGTTCTCGACCGCGGCTGACAAGCCCCTCGCGGGGTCACGCCCCGGCGCGAAACGGCGGAGGGGTGCCGAAATCCGTCTTGTAGCCTGACCCGTCATGGCTCCCGATCGGACGGAACAGGTCGTCAACCTGTGCAAGCGGCGCGGGTTCGTGTTCCCGTCCAGCGAGATCTACGGCGGGTTCCGATCGACGTACGACTACGGCCCGCTGGGCGTGATCATGAAGCGCAACGTGATGGATGCCTGGTGGCGGGCCATGGTCCAGGAGCGGGACGACATCGTCGGCCTCGACGCCGCCATCCTCATGGCGCCTCGGGTGTGGGAGGCCTCCGGCCACCTGGCGACGTTCACCGATCCCCTCGTCGACTGCCGCAACTGCAAGGAGCGGTGGCGGGCCGATCAGATCGGGGAGACGTGCCCCAAGTGCGGTTCGGGTGACCTCACCGAGGCCCGGCCCTTCCACCTCATGTTCAAGACCCACGTGGGCCCCGTGGAGGACGACGGGTCTATCGCCTACCTCCGTCCGGAGACGGCCCAGGGCATCTTCGTGAACTTCTCCAACGTCCTGCAGACCAGCCGC
>JAIVIH010000228.1 GCA_020200615.1 Actinomycetota bacterium
TGACGATGAGTAGCGTGAACGTGGCCTGACCACGTTGATCCGTGGTCGACCTCCACCGCTGCATCATTCTTTCTCCCCCTAAGTGGTTGGGCGCAACGACGGGAGCGATGGTGGAGCGACGGAATCTGCGATCGGTGCTTGCCCGTACCTATAGCACGTGTGGAGCGGAACTCTATTGCACAAGCCCGGCCCGGAGCAACACCCAGAGTGCGCGAACTTGGCCTCGCTCCGCGCGAAATTCGGGCCGCGAACCACCAGAACCTGGAACACAGCGATGACCCCCTTCCGGGGGCCACCGCGCCAAAACCTGGGCTGTCCGAAGCCCGGGAACCGGGCTCCAAGGGGTACTGCTGCCGCCGGAAGCGAAGCCGCTCCGGGCGGAAACTGCTCCTAGCGCCCGGCGCCGACCTGCCGGCGGGCCGGCTCTTCTTCCTCGGCCCCCGTCAGAAGGGCGTCGAGGTCTTCCTCGATGGCCTGCACCTCACGCACGATGTCCCGGACGACGCCGCCGATGGGTGCGCACTGGGCGGCGATGGCCCGAACCCCGATGAGGATCGTGCCGACCGTGAAGCTCACATGGCGCAGCATCGTGGCCACGGTGATGAGGTACAGAGCGAGCACCACCACGATGGCGCCGACTCCGATGAAGGTGAGAATGGACTCAATGCCCACGGGTCCTCAACTTTCTGTTTGCTCCTGAGCCGTCGCGGCGGTGCCGCATCCGGCATTCGTTTCTAAGACTTGTCAGAGCAGCCGCTGGAGGGCGGCGCCGTAGCGAGACGTGGCCTGCCGGGCCTGACCGGCGAGCTCGCGGGTCCGCACCAGCTTGGGGACGGCATCCAGGGTCCCGGTGATGCCCACACCGTGCTCCAGGGTGTCGTCGGCGTACGCCTTGATCTCCTTCACCGGAACAAGGACCTTGTTCAGGAACAGGATGCACACCGGCGCCACGACGAAGATCAGGAGAATGTCTCCGATCAACCACCAGAAGTTGATAGCTGCCACTACACACACCCCCATGTCTCGCCGGCGACTGCGGCCAGCTTCTGCCAGCCAGTGTATGTCGCGAACCTAGAGTAGGGAAGGCTGTGTGAAAGGTTTCTCTAAGCGGCGGGCACCGTGGAGCCGGCGAGGGCCTCGTCCACGAAGTCGACGATCCTTCTCACGGCCTCGCGGACCGCTTCTCCCTGGCCCTCGGGGAGGATGGTGCCGGCCCGGTCGGACTCGACCACGTCGACGTCTTCGGGCACGATGCCGGCGAGGGGCACGTTGTACTCCGCCGCGACCTCGGCGAAGAACTCGGCGTCCTCCGGGCGGGCCTTGTTGCCCACGCCGTACACCCGCTGTAGCCCCAGCTCGTTGGCCAGGATGATCGTGCGTCCGGCGGTGAGGATGGACTTTCGGCTCGGCTCCATGATCACCAGGAGCACGTCGGCGTAGGCCAGCGTGCCTCCCGAGCGGCTCAGGTGCTCGAGCCCCGCCTCCATGTCCACGAGGGTGACGTCGGCCTGCTCATCGATGGCTGCTCCCAAGATGCTGCGCACGGCAGCGTGGCTACCGCACGTTCAGCCCGCGCCCGCCTGGGTTATGCGCATGGCGTGGAAGTCGGTGTCGATGGCCAGAACCCGCTTGCCCCGCTCGGCGTAGGTCTGTGCGATCAGTGCCGAGAGGGTGGTCTTGCCCACGCCACCCTTGCCCACCACTCCGAGTTTCATGTGACCGTCCTCTTCCTCTGAGCACGCCGCTTGCGCTGGTGTTCTTCCGCCCGCAATCTTCCCACAGGTATTTCCGCTGGGGTTCTGGGTAAGGGTGCCGGACCTGGCCGAGGCCGGTACCCAGCTCGACGGAAGTGCTCCTCGCGCCGCGACCGCGGCCGAGAACAACCAGGCTCGCCCGCCGGGCGCCGCCTTCCCGGGCGACGACGAAGGCCCGTCCACGGGCGAGGGCGGGCAGGACGCGGCGGGCGCCGGAGGCGGCGGCCGGTAGAGGGCCGGGCGGTCCGGATTTGGCGGGCGCCGGAGGCGCGCCCGCCAGAGGGCTGGGCGGGTCGAATTTGGCGGGCGCCGGAGGCGCGCCCGCCAGAGGTCTGGGCGGGTCGAAGGTTTCGCGCCGGGAGGGCGCGGGGAGACACCGGAGGACGAAGTAGGAGAGGAGACCACATGCCCGACCTGACCGAGTCCGTACCCCAGGGCGACCCGCTCAAGCCCCGGCGCGCCCTTCAAGGTGACGCCGAACCCCTCCCCAGCGAGCTGGAGAGCAGGCTCGACGAAGTGGCCAGCCAGGACCTGGCCGATGTCGAGGGCGACCCCGGCACTCCCGGCCCCGACAGCACCGCCCCCGGGGCCGCTTTCCCGGGTGACGACGAAGGCCCGTCCACGGCCGAGGGCGGCCAGGACGCGGCGGGCGCTGACGACTGGAGGGCCTGACCGCCGGTGCGGTCAGGCCCTCACCCGCGGGAGATCGCTCCCGTGATGAGTTTCAGCGCGGCCTGCTTGCGGGCGGGGACAGGCTGGCTGGTCAGCACCTGGACTATCACCAAC
>JAIVIH010000229.1 GCA_020200615.1 Actinomycetota bacterium
GGCCACCTCTGCCCGGGAGGGCGCGGGAGCGGTGCGCGACAGCTGGGGCACCAACCGCTGGACCGCGGCCACCACCTCGGACGTGGCCTCGGCCGCTTCTTGCACGGAGATCCCGGTGCTAATGGTCAGTATCGCCCTCGTCGTCCTGGTCGGGGACAGGCTGGGGCGGGGGCGGGCCCAGGTAGTGGGCGCTGGGGCGAATCAGGCGGTTGTCGGCCGCCTGTTCCAGGATGTGGGACGTCCACCCGATGACCCTGCTCGACGTGAACGTGGGGGTGAACAGCTCGGGCGGGATCCCGCACTTGTCCATGACCACGCCGGCGTAGAACTCCACGTTGGCGTACAGCTTCCGGCCCGGCTTCAGGTCGCGCAGCACGTCGACCA
The DNA here is from genome assembly GCA_020200615.1 of Actinomycetota bacterium. Next base: position 385 of record JAIVIH010000229.1, read on the forward strand.
CCGCCGTCTCGACCTGCTTGGCGAACTCCACCTTCTCGCCGCCCAGTCGCTCGGCGACCTCCCTGAGCAGCAGCGACCGGGGGTCGTCGGTCTTGTACACGCGGTGGCCGAACCCCATGATCTTCTCGCCCTTGAGGACGCGCTCCCGGATCCAGGCGTCGGCCCGTTCGGGGGTCTGGATGGCGTCGAGCATGTCCAGGGCCCGGCTGGGAGCCCCGCCGTGCAGCGGTCCGGACAGGGAGCCGATAGCGCCGACGACGGCCGACCCGAGGTCGGCCCCGGTGGAGGTGATGACCCTGGCTGTGAAGGTGGATGAGTTGAAGCCGTGGTCGGTGGTGAGGATGAGGTACTGCTCGATGGCCCGGGCGTGGGCCTGGTCGGGGACCTCGCCGGTGAGCATGTAGAGGTAGTTGGCCGCGTAGGGCAGGTAGGGGTTGGGGTCGATGGGCTCCTTGCCCTGCTGCAGGCGGTAGAGGGCCATGATCAGGGAGGGCATGACCGCCGACGTCTGGAGAGCGTTGTGGCGGAGCGTCTCCATGTCGACGTCCATCCAGGACCGGAAGTCGAGGGCGTAGGCGAGGAGCGAATAGGCGCTGCGCAAGGCGTCGAGGGGAATGAAGTGCTGGCCCGCGCGGGCGATGTCGGGGAGGAGCTTCTTGACCGACTTGGGGATCGTGCGCAGCTCGCTGATCTCGCGCATGAAATCGCCCCGCTCGTCCTTCGACGGGAGGTGGCCGTTGTAGAGGAGGTACCAGACGTCCTCCAGGGAGCGCTTCGCAGCCAGCTCCACGGCGTTGTACTGGCGGTAGTGGTAGAAGCCCTCCTGGCCCCGCACGTCGCCCACCGACGTCTCGGCGACGACGACGCCCTCCAGCCCCTTGGGCGCCTCGAGCAGGCTCGGGTGCTTGACCGGCTGCACGTAGGCGATGCGCAGGAGGTCGCGCATGGAGATGATGCCGACGAGGCGCCCGTCGTCGACCACCGGGAAGTGGCGGTAGCCGTGCTCGGCCAGGCTCATGTAGGTGGCGTTGATGTCGGTGTCCGAGCGGACCGTGTCGGGATCGGCGCTCATCCACTCCGAGACCTTGGCCGTGGCCAGGTCGGCTCCCGCGGCGGCCGCCCTCACCAGGTCCCGTTCGGTGAGGATGCCCACCGGTCGCTCATCTTCGAGGATGACCGCCGAGCCGACCTTGCCGACCTTCCGGCCCAGCATCCGTG
>JAIVIH010000282.1 GCA_020200615.1 Actinomycetota bacterium
GATGAGCGCGTCGACGTTGCTCGCCGCCTGCGGCGGTGACGACGACGACGACGCCGCCACGGGGACGTCCGCTCCCGCCGCCCCCACGGCGACGAGCACGCCGCCAACCACCGGGCCGGCGGTGTCGACCGAGAACATCACCTTTCCGGGGAACGGCACCACCCTGCAAGGGGCCTTCGCCCGAGCGACGTCGCCGCGCGGCGCGGTGCTCGTCATCCACGAAAATCGGGGCCTTACCGATCACATCCGCTCGGTGGCGGGCCGCCTCGCCGGCGCCGGGTACACCGCGTTTGCTCTGGATCTCGTCTCGGCTCAGGGAGGTACAGCGTCCTTCACGGATCCGGCAACCATCGGGCCTGCGCTCACCCAGAACGCAGCCTCCCGCTCGGTTGACGACATGAAGGCGGGCCTCGGAGAGCTTCAGCGCCGTGTGCCCGGAGCCAAACTCGGTGCCATGGGCTTCTGCTTCGGAGGGGGAATGGTGTGGCAGCTGGTGAAGGCTGGCGAACCGCCGCCCCTGGCCGCAGCAGTGCCGTTCTACGGCCCGATCCCCGAACCCGACTTCTCCAAGTCGAAGGCCGCCGTCCTGGGCGTCTACGCCGAGCAGGACGAGAACGTGAACCGCACGCGCGACGGGGCCAAGGCCGCCCTGGAACGGGCCGGCCTCCCCCACGAGATCCGCACGTTCCCCGGCGCGGGTCACGCCTTCTTCAACGACACGGGGGCCCGCTACAACGCCGAGCAGGCGGCAGTCGCATACCAGGCCACGCTCGACTGGTTCGGCCGTTACCTGGCGTAAACCTCGAGCGCCGACCCCGCAGGCAAGGATCCGTGCCCCAGAGGCGGTCTTCCTGCCAAGATTGCCCGTGCCTGAGAAGACGGAGGCCGATCCCGCACGGGGGGAGCCGGCCGACGCCGAGGACAAGCCGGCAAAGCCGGCCGAGCACACGCCGGCGGAGCCGGCCGATGACAAGGAGTAAGAGAAGGGGAAGGCGGAAGGCCGCGAGGACGAGAAGGCGGCCGAAGGCGAGGAGACACGGGAGAAGAAGGAGGAGCTCCCGGACGCCGACGATGCGGACACGCCCCCGCCGGTAGCGGCCCTCGACCGGCTCCAGGACGTCGTCTACTACGGATCGCCGTCATCCTGCTGCTCGTCGGCGCGGCGGTGACCGTGGCCACCGTGAGCGACTTCCTCACCCACGACGACCCGTTTTCCCGCCGCGTCAGCGACGTGGTCAACGGCGTGCTCTTCGTGGTGATCGTGCTGGAGCTGCTGAGGACGTCACCGTCGGGGCTGAGATCTCCCTCGAGGAGGAGACCGCCGGCGGGGAGTTGTTCCACCGGTCCGACATCGAGCTGGCCATCAACGCCGGCGTCGTATTGCTGCTGGTCATCGGGCTGGTGCTGTGCGGGAAACGGAATGACACGCTTGTAATTGTCACACCGCCTTGGGATAGTGGACCCATGGCGTCCGCCACCTTGTCCTCTGCGGCTGAACGCCTCGCCGTCCTCCTGAGCGCCGGCGGCGCAGGGCCGGCCGCCGACCCCCAGGGGAGTGAGCTCGAGTTCGAGGTGGCCGTCGAGCCCCGTCCCCTGTCCCGGCTCCGGCCTCCGTCCGAGGTCTGGGCCGTCGACGGCGGCCAGGCCCTGGTCGCTGACGCCCGGTGTGTGCAACTTCTCGTAACGCGGGCGTCGCGGGCCCGGTTCCTGGGCGGCGCGTCCGTCCTGGAGGACGAGGGCGAGCTCCGGGCCTGGCTGGTCGGTTGCGGCGAGGAGCGGGTGGCTGCAGGGGCCCTCGGGCTGGGGGTGGCGCCCGATGTCGCGGTCGACGTCAACCTCCTCCGGGAGCACGGTGAGTGGGAGCTGACCAGCCGCTGCGTCGAGGAGGCCAGTGAGCGCGCCCTGATCCTGGTCGACGGCGACCTCCGGCCCGACTTCCGCATCCCCATCGCCCACGTGACGGGGCTGCTGGCCCGGGCCGAGGAGCGGGGAGTGATGGTGGCCGGCATCACCAAGCACTCGTCCCTGTCGCGCGGGGGAGCGCCTCTGTTCGGGCAGCTCGAGCTCCAAGCGGCCGCCGAGCTGGGGGAGCACTCGCTGTGGTGGGCGCCGGTGGCCTCGTTCCGGGCGGCCAGCGGGCTGGCCGTGCAGGTGGTGGCCGCTCGCCTCGACAGTCATGCACGTTTCGCTTTCCGGGTCGACCTTCCCGCGACGGCCGACCCCGAAGCCGTCCTCGGGGGGCTGTCCTCTCTCTGTGACGACGCCGCCTTCCCCGGGTACCCCTATCCCCTCGCAGTGGCCGACCGGCTGGCGGCCTGCCCCTCCTGGCTCCGGCAGGATGTCAGGCTCGACCTGGAGGACCACCTCGACCTGGCCGGTGTGCCTCTTGCCGTGCGAGAGCGGGCCTTCACCGATCGACACGCCCTGATGGAGCGGTCGTGATCCCTCTCACATCAGGCTCCAGCCGTGGGCGGCTGTTCGGCAAGAACGTCCTCGAAGCCACCTTCCGCGCTGCCCCCGACGAAGACCTGTTCCTGGGCGAGCTCCTCGTGGGCGTGGACGACGCCACCGGGCGGCGGTACCTGTTCCGAGTGGTCGACGTCACCTACGGAACCGAACACCGCGAGCCCGGATGGGCCGAGCGGGTGGCCGGAACCCTGCTGGCTGACGACGCCCGAGGGGACCCCGGCGCCCATCGCCTGTACGAGCAGTCCCGCCGCACGTACCGGGTGGCCAGCTGCCGGTGTCTCGGCTATCTCGCCCCCGACGGCACCAACTTCCGCAAGCCCAAGAGCCTGCCCACCCAGTTCTCCCGGGTCGTGTCGCCCGAGCCGGCCGACTTCGACTTCCTGCGCACCCGAATGGGCGACCTGCCGCTCGGGATGCTGCGCAGCGGGGAGACCACGGTCGACTTCGAGGTGGGGATATCCGGCCGATCCCTGGCTACTCACGTCGGTGTCTTCGCCACGACGGGCATGGGCAAGTCCAACCTCGTCAAGGTCCTGGCCGCCGGTGTGCTTCGGGCTCAGGGCCGGTACGGCCTCCTCATCGTGGACCCCCACGGGGAGTACCGGTCCGAGCTGGCCCGTCACCCGTGGTCGGCCGAGCGCCTGCGCACCTACTCCGCCCGGCCGCTGGCCAACACCTCGGCCCTGCGGGTCGGCCTGGGAGAGCTCACGGCCGACGACCTCCGCACCGCCTACGAGTGGAGCCGGCCCCAGGAGGAGGCCCTGTTCGAGCTGGAGCGGTTCTACGGGCGCGACGGGTTGAGCTGGCTGCTCGACTTCTCCCACGTCGAAGACCTTCCCGGCTTCCGCGAGGTCGAGCTCCACGGGCGGGTGGCGCTCAACACGCTGCAAGTCGTGCACCGCCGAGCGTGCCGCATCGTCGGCATTCCCTGCATCGCTACGGACGCCGGGGTCTCCGTCGGCGCCGCCGTGGTGCGCGATCTGCGGGAGGGGAAGGTCGTCCTCGTCGACGTGAGCGGCCTGGGCTCGACCGAGGAGGTGCTGGTGGCGTCATTCCTCACCCGGCGTGTGCTCGACGAGTGGTCGGCTGCCTACCTCGACGACCCCGAGGGGCACGAGCGGTACCCCGTGGTCGCCGTGGTCCTCGAGGAGGCTCAGCGGGTGCTCTCGGCCAGCAAGGACCGGGACACGAACGTCTTCCCTCGGGTGGCGCGCGAGGGCCGGAAGTTCAAGGTCGGCCTCTGCGCCGTGACCCAGCAACCCAAGCTCCTCGACGGCGAGCTGTTGAGCCAGTTCAACACCTTCTTCGTGCTGGGCCTGGCCGACGAGAAGGACCGGACGATCCTTCGCTCCTCGTCCAAGCAGGACATCTCCGCCCTGGGGCCCGAGATCCAGACCTTGATGCCCGGGGAGTGCCTCATCGCCAACTTGGAGGCCCCGTTCGCGCTGCCGGCCAAGGTCCATCTCTACGCCGACGTGGTGCGAGCCTGCCCGGCGCCGCCCGCACCTCGCCCAGTGGTGGCGGCCAACGTGTCCGCCCTGGTCGACTGATGAAGGTCGCGGCGCTGGGCGACGCCCACCTGGGTCGGTCGTACTACTCGTTCACCACCCCCGACGGGGTCAACCAGCGAGAGCGGGACTTCGAGATCTCGTTCGAGGCCGCGGTCGACCTGGCCCTGGCCCAGGAACCGGATCTGATCGTCTGGCTGGGAGACGTGTTCGACCACCCCCGTCCGACCTACCGGTCGTTCCGCATCGCTCAGCGGGCCCTCAGCCGCATCCGCGAACACGGCGTGCCCGTGGTCGTCATCACCGGCAACCACGACACGCCCCGCCTCCCCGGCACAGGCAGCCCTTACTCCGTGCTGGCCGACGGCTTCCCCGACGTGCGGTTCGCCCACCGGATGGCCTACGAGCGCTTCGAGCTACCGGGGCTGGTGGTCCATGCCGTTCCGCAGATGCTCTCCGTGGAAGCGACGCTCGAGGCCCTCGATCAGGCCCATCACTCGCGCAGCCTCGACCGCACGAACCTCCTCCTCACCCATCCCCGTGTCACCCAGGTGGAGCCCAGCCACGCCGACATAAACGAGATCGAGGTCGACGCCCGGGCTCTGCGGTCGGACTTCGTCCTTCTAGGCCACTACCACTTCCACACCCGGGTCTCCCCGGGCATCTGGTACGCCGGCGCGACCGACACCTTCTCCTTCGCTGACGATCCCGACAAGCCCAAGGGCATCGTGGTCCTCGACACCGACACGGGCGAGTGCCGTCACCTCGCCCTCACCGGACAGCGGCCCCTGCTCACGCTGGAGCCGGTGAACGCCGTCGGGCTTTCGCCGACCGAGGTTCAAGACCTGGTTATGGCCCGGGCAGCCCTGGTACCCGAGGGGGCGGTGGCCCGGCTCTATCTCGAGGGGATCGATCCGGAGGCGTACCGGCTGATCGATCGTCACGCGGTTCAGGAGGCAGCCGGCGCCGCCTTCCTCCTGAAGCTGGAGCCGGTGTTCGCCGCCGTTTCGTCGTCGGTGCAGCTTCCCGAGCTGGACACGATGCCCGCGCGCTGGGAGACCTTCGTCGACGGGCAGGACCTTCCCGGTTACGACAAGGAGTGGATCCGGAGGCGGGGCCGGGAGGAGCTGGCCCGAGCGGTCGAGGAAGCGGTGCTCTAGCCATGAAGATCACTCGCCTCTACCTGCAGAACTACCGGGTGTACGAGGAACCGGTCGAGATCGAGCTTCCCCCCGGATTGGTCGGGATCTACGGGCTGAACGGCAGCGGGAAGAGCACCCTGCTGGAGTCGATCCGCTGGGCCCTGTTCGGCCGGGCCCGCACCAGCATCGACCAGGTCCGCACGGCCGACGTGAACGCCGAGTGCATCGCCGAGCTCGAGTTCGAGCACGAGGGTCACCTGTACGTCGTGCGCCGGACGATCGGAGGCGCCAACTCCACGGTGAAGGCGTCGGCCCACGCCGACGGGCTCCAGGTGGCGGAGGGGGCAAGGGACACGGCGCGGTACGTCCACTCGGTGCTGGGGATGGACGACGCCGCCTTCCGGGCCTCGGTTTTCGCCGAGCAGAAGCAGCTCGCCGCCTTCAGCGAGCAGGGACCCACCGAGCGTCGCAAGCTCGTGCTCCAGCTGCTGGGCATCACCCCCGTCGACGCGGCGCGTGACCGTGCTCGCAAGCAGGCCCGCGAGGCCCAGCAGCAGGTCCAGCGGCTGCGGGCGATCCTGCCCGATCTGGACGTCCTGCGAGCCGACGCCGTCGAGCGGCACGAGGCGGCGGACACAGTGGCGCGTCAACTGGCCGCGGCCGAGATCGCCGCGGCCGAGGCCCAGGTGAAGCTGGAACGGGCCGCGGCCGAGCACGACCAGCTCGACCGGCGGCGGCAGGAGCACGAGCTGGTGGCAGCGGAGGCGACGGCGGTCCGGGCCGAGCTCGATGGAGCGACAGCGCGCGGCCAGCGCTGGGCAACCGAGCTCGCGGGCCTGGAGCAGGCCGCTTCCCGCCTCGCGCTGCTCGCTCCCGAAGCTGAGGGATGCCCGGCTGCCGAAGCTCGCCTACGGGCGTTGGAGGCAGTAATGGAGGCGAGCCGGATGGCGGCGGCCGTGCCCGTCCCGGAGCCGCCCGTCGCTCCCGATGAGGAGGCAGCCGAGGAAGCGCGGGCTCGCGCGGAAGGGGCACGAGCGCTTCTGGCCGAAGCCGAGGGTTTGTTCCGGGCGGCGCAGAGCGAGCGGGAACGCGCCGCCGAGGCCGTCGCCCGATCTTCGGCCCTCTCCGATGAGGGCGCCTGCCCGCTGTGCGGGCAGTTCTTGGG
>JAIVIH010000483.1 GCA_020200615.1 Actinomycetota bacterium
CGCTCCACCTCGCCGTCGGCGACTGTGAAAGCCGTCACGGCCCAGACCACCCGCAACAAGCGCTCCCGAACGGGAATCGCCCTGATCGCAGCTTTGAAGCGAGCAGGATTGCTGCCGCTCTGGGCCAAGCAATCACTCGTCCTGTTGCAGCCGCTCACCCGTAACCGGCTGGTGGACACCGCCATCTTCAGCAACCTCGGCTGGCTTCACCAGCCGCCCTGGTTCGGAGCCTGCGCCGGGGAGACCGTAGACCTCGGTACTCGGTACCGGCGAGAGCATCCCAGGCCCTGTTTGTCGGCGCCGTGACCGTCGGAGGCCGGCTTCATCTCACATTGCGCTATCCGTACCGCCTGTTCAGCCGGGACGCGGCGCGACGCTTCGCCCACTGCTACGTGGGACGGATGCGATCCGTGCCGAGAACCGATCGAACCGGTGATGCGCCGCCGGCACCGGAGGCCAAGAGGTCTCACCGGTGGCGAAGCCGATCAGCCAACCAGCGCGCGTCCTGGACGGCGAAGCCTGAGTCGTCGTTGTTGAAGTAGGCGTAGACGTCACAGCCGGTGTCGAGCCAGGTGCTGAGGCGGTCGGCCATCCAGAACAGGCCGTCCTCGCCGTAGCGCCCCTGATAGGCGTGCTCGGTGGCGTTGGGACCGTGGAACCGGACGTACGTCCAGTCGGTGGTCAGCTCCCAAGGGTGACCGTACAAGAGATCGTGGACGCACAGGGCGGCGCCGTGCCTCTTCAGGACGTCGTAGACCTCCTCGTGCAGCCACGACGGCTCACGCAGTTCGACCGCCCACCGGTACGTCTTGGGCGCCACCGACAGGAACTCGTCGAGGCGCTCGGCGTTCCGTCGCCATCGCGGCGGAAGCTGCACCAGCGTCGGTCCGGCCGTAGCACCCAGGCGCTCCAGCCGGTCGAGGTGGTTCGGAAGCCAGGAGCCGGCGTCCTTCAGCTTCATGCGGTGGGATCCGAAGGCCCCCAGCTTCAAGGCATAGACGAACTCCGGCGGGGCCTGCCTGGCCCATCCCTCGACCGCGGCCTCGGTCGGCAAGCGGTAGAAGGTGTTGTTGATCTCGACCGTGTCGAGGAGGGTGGCGTAATGCTCGAACCACTTCCGCTGGGGGAGCGACTCCGGATACACCGATCCGCGCCAGTGCTTGTAGATCCACCCCGAGCATCCAACCCGAGCAACGGCCGTCATCCGGTGGTCAGGCGGTGACCTCGTCCCCGGCCTGAGCGTCCTCGGTACGACCGATCAGCTGCTCCATCCGCTCGGCGATCGTGTCCCAGTGGTGCCAGTGCAACGTGGGCTGACACCTCGCAGCCCGTGTCGTCGGGCAGTGCTCGGCCACCCGCCGGCAAGCGTCGGCGAACCCGGTGGCGCCCTCCTGGAGGTCGACCAGCTCGCTGAAGTCGCTCACCACGTCGGGCACGTGGGTCGAGACCACGGGGAGCCCGGCGGCGAGGTACTCGAGCGTCTTGGTCGGGCTGATCGAGCGGGTGGCCTCGTTCAGAGCGAAGGGCATGAGGGCCACGTCGAAACCAGCCATGACTGCGGGAAGGTCGCGGTACTGGGCGGGCCCGGGGGAGGTGATGGCATGCCTGCGTATCCGTCGGCGCGCGGGTCGGAAAAGCAGACGTGGCCCTCGGTTCCGGCAACCTCCAACCACACCCGACGCACTTCTCCGGCACGCTCGGTTCGTAGGCGGGGTTCCTCCAGGCCCTCGACGGCCACGGGCTCCTCCACGAACCAGGTATCCCGCCCCTGGCCGAGGCGCGAGATCAGTTGCTGGGGCCGTTGCCAGACGAACGTCCAGCGCAGGTGCGACAGCACGACGAGCTGCTCGGGGAGCCCGAGCGCGTTCGATTCGAGCGTCTGAGACCGTGTACCTGCGGAATCCACCGGTTAGCTCCCTGTGTTGTGATCAACGGCGCAAGCGCCTCAGGCTCAGCCGTTGTCGTTCACGCTGCGGCTGGAGTCTCAACCGCGCCGCCCTCCTACCCGCTCGGTTGAAGATCCATTCCCGCGAGCCCGGGTACCGCCACTGACGTCAGGCCGGTCGGGCCCGAACCATGGAGCGCCGGCGGTGGCGCTGGGATGCTTCCAGCACGAGCTTGCGGAGACGGATGGAGCGAGGGGTGACCTCGACGCACTCGTCGTCGGAGATGAACTCCAGAGCCTGCTCCAATGAGAGCGGGCGGGGAGGCGAAAGGCGTACCAGCTCGTCGGCGGTCGAGGACCGCATGTTGGTGAGCTTCTTCTCCTTGGCCGGGTTGACGTCCATGTCGTCGCCCCGGGAGCTCTCGCCCACGATCATGCCCTCGTAGACCTCCAACCCCGGAGCCACCAGCATTTCGCCCCGCTCCTGCAGGTTCATCAGGGCGAAGTTCGTGGTCGGGCCTCGGCGGTCGGCCACCATGCTGCCGCTCGACCTCGTCCGCAGCTCGCCGTGCCAGGGCTCGTAGGTCTCGAACACGTGGTGGAGGATCCCGGTGCCCCGTGTCTCGGTCATGAACTCGGTGCGGAAGCCGATCAGGCCCCGCGCCGGGACGAGGTACTCCATGCGCACCCAGCCCGTGCCGTGGTTGACCATGGCCTGGAGCCGGCCTTTGCGGGTGGACAGCAGCCGGGTGACGACACCCAGGTAGTCCTCGGGCACGTGCACCGCCAGCCGCTCCATCGGCTCGCACACCTTGCCGTCAATCTCCTTGGTGACGACCTGGGGCTTGCCCACCGTCAACTCGAAGCCCTCCCGCCGCATGGTCTCCACGAGGACGGCCAGCTGCAGCTCGCCGCGTCCCAGCACCTCCCACGTGTCGGGCCGGCCAGTGGACAGGATGCGAAGGGAGACGTTGCCGACGAGCTCGGTGTCCAGACGGCTCTTGATCTGACGGGCCGTGAGCTTGGTTCCCTCCTGCCCGGAGAGAGGCGAAGTG
>JAIVIH010000484.1 GCA_020200615.1 Actinomycetota bacterium
TCTCACGACTCCTCCGGGCGAGCGTCTGCCCCAGCGCCTGGCCATGCTCGACCGAGATCTGCGGGCCCTGCTGGCGGACCTCCGGCCCGACGCCGTCGCCGTGGAGCGCCTGTTCTTCCAGGTCAACGCACGCACGGCCATGTCCGTGGGGCAGGCCAGTGGCCTGGTGCTGGCGGCCGCGGTCCAGGCCGGTGCCGAGGTGGCCCAGTACACGCCCAACGAGGTGAAGCAGGCCGTGGCCGGGTACGGCGCGGCCACCAAGGAGCAGGTCCAGCGCATGGTCCAGGCCCTTCTGGGGCTGGCCGTCCGCCCCAAGCCGCCCGACGCGGCCGATGCCCTGGCCCTCGCCCTGTGCCACGTGGCCATGGCCCCCCTGCGAGCGCGGATCAGCGGAGCGACGCCGTGATCGGGTCGTTGCGCGGGCGGGTGCTCGACCGCTCCTCCCGGGGCGAAATCGTGGTGGACGTCGGGGGCGTGGGTTACCGGGCCACGGTGGCTCCTCGAACGCTGGCCGCGCTGGGCCCCGCGGGCACGGAGATCACGCTCCATACCCATCTCCACGTCCGCGAGGACGCCCTCGCCCTCTTCGGGTTCGCCAACGCTTCCGAGCGTGACTGCTTCGAGGCCCTCATCGGCGCCCGGGGCGTGGGGCCCTCTCTGGCCCTGGCCATCCTGTCGGTTCACACCCCGGCCGAGCTTCACCGGGTCTTGGCCGAGGGCGACCTCGACGCCCTCACGCTGGTGCCGGGAGTCGGCCGGAAGACGGCGGCCCGCCTCCTGATGGAGCTCAAGGCCCGCTTCGACGTGCCCGACCTCGAGCTGGCGGAGATGCTGGCCGAGGGCACCACACCCGCCCCGGCCCGGGCCGACCTCCGGGCCGCGCTCGCCGGCCTCGGCTACGGCCCCGACGAGGTCGGCCAGGTCCTCAGGGAGCTTCCGGCCGATGGCGACGTGGAAGACCTGCTGAGGGCGGCGCTCAAGCTCCTGGCGGCGGCCCGTTGAGGAACGAACTGCTGGCCGTGGCCGGCGCGCCCGAGGAGCAGGCCGAGGAAGCCAGCCTCCGGCCCCGCCGTCTCCACGAGTTCGTGGGTCAGTCCCAGCTACGCGAGCACTTGGAGATCCTGCTGGAGGCGGCCCGGCGCCGTGGCGACCCGGTCGACCACCTCCTGTTCGCGGGGCCGCCCGGTCTGGGCAAGACCACGGTGGCCGGCATCGTGGCCCAGGAGCTGGGCGTCCCCTTGCGGATCACGTCGGGGCCCGCCCTCGAGCGCGGGGGCGACCTGGCCTCGGTCCTCACCAACCTCGAAGAGGGCGACGTCCTGTTCATCGACGAGATTCACCGCCTCAACCGGGTCGTGGAGGAGGTCCTCTACCCGGCCATGGAGGACTTCCAGCTCGACATCGTGATCGGGCGGGGCCCGTCGGCCCGTTCCATCCGCCTCGACCTGCCCAAGTTCACCCTTGTGGGGGCCACCACCCGGACAGGCCTGATCACCGGGCCGCTGCGGGACCGCTTCGGCTTCGTGGCCCGCCTCGACTACTACTCGGCCGACGAGCTGGAGGCGATAGTGCTCCGGGCGGCCCGGATCCTCGGCG
>JAIVIH010000283.1 GCA_020200615.1 Actinomycetota bacterium
GATTCGGACACGGCCTACCTGAGGCCCACGAGCATGGGTGCAGTCATAGGCAACCTCGAACCGCGGGCGGCACCGGCGCTTCCGATGCCCGATGCTAGTGGTCCAGCCCTTCCTCCTCGGAGGTATCGGCGGCCGCACCCGCCGACTTGAGGGAAAATTCCGGGGAGGGCCTTCAGGGCGCTACGTTCCCGGGGCGGGCTTGCCCAGGGCCCGGGCGTTGCTCCCCTGCATCGTTCCCAGGACGGACAGAGCCTCTTCGAAACTGGCCACTCCACGGACCTGGAGGCCGTTCCCGGCCCGGGCGCGAGCCTCGGCCTCGTTGGCCTTGGGGACGAGGAACAGCTTGGCGCCGGCCCGCTTGACCGTCACCACCTTCTGCTCCACCCCCCCGATGGGCCCCACCTCACCGTTGGGCAGGAGCTCCCCGGTGGCCGCCACCTTCATCCCGCCCGTCAACTCGCCGGCGGTCAAGGTGTCCAGCAACTCGAGGGCGTAGGCCAACCCGGCAGACGGTCCGACCACGGAGCCGGAATCAATCGTGATCTCGAAGGGTAACTCCACCTTCGTGCTCAACCTCACGCCCAGCAACGGTCGGCCGTCCTCGGCTCGGGTCAGCGTGGACTCCAGGTTGAGGGGCGGCTCCTCGCCCCGCGACACACCCAGCCGGATCCGGTCTTCGGGTTGATGAGCCCGGATGGCGTTCACCACATCGCCCGCGGTCGAGACCGGCGCGTCGTCTATGGCGACGATCACGTCCTTGTCCTCGAGACCGGCGGCCGCCGCCGGCGAGCCGGGGGCAACGGAGTCCACCTCGGCCCCCGCCCCCAGGTCGGTGAACCCGAGATGAGTCAGGGCCAGCACCTCGGCCGTGGTCTTGGAGTCGTTCATGGCCTCGACGTTCAGCTGGCGGTACCGGTCGGGCGGGATGGTCCCGCGCACGTCCTCCTCGGGCACCACGTCGGTGTCGGGGTCGAGCCAGCCCACGAGGGCCTCGTAGCCGTTTACCCGTTCACGGACGGACACCGTCGCGTAGAGGATCTCACCCTTGGGCGGGAAGGTCTCGTGACCGCGAACGACGACGAGGTCGTTGACCACGCGGGTGGAGCCAGGGCCGATCGAGTCGTAAGGCAGGCGGACGATCCCGGCGACCACGGCGGAGACCATGAAGAGCGACCCGAAGACGATGCCCGTCACCAGGAGGAAGCGCCGTCCACGCCCGCCACGTCGATCCGACTCCGGCCCCCCCTGAGGTAGGGGACGACCCGGCCACGTCGGTAGAATTGAATCAGTCGTGTCCACGTTCCTGGTGACCCTCACCGTGGTCGTAGTGGCTATTGCGGCGGCGTTGGTGGTCGCCATCGGGGACCCGGACCAGCCTGCCACGCTCCGATCCCGACCGTGGCGCGACCGACGACTGGACCGACAGCGCCAACGGGCCACCCAGAAGGCCGCCGCCGCCGCCGTTCGCCCCCCGCCGCGAACCGAGCCCGTGGAGCGATCGGGCGGGGGCATGTCCGAGCAATGGATCCCCGCCGCGGCCGGCGTCAGCGGCTGGGTGCGGCTCCGATCGGGGGTCGTCCTGACCGTCCTGCTGGCCATCGTGGGGGCGCTCCTGGCCGCCAGCATCTCCGGGCTGCTGCTGTTGTTCGCCCTTGCCATCCGAGACGCCGTCGGCTGACGGCGGGCGGGGCGCTAGCCCTGGACGTCCGGCCCTTGGCCCGCCAGCGCCAGCTTGACCACGTACCGGTAGCTCGCCGATCCGGGCGGATGGCAGGCGTACAAGGTGCCGGTGGCGTCGGAGGTCTGGTCCGCGATCCACACCGCCTCCGGCTCGACGACCTCGCTGCCCGTCACCCGGTAGACGCTCCTCACCCCGCCGACCCGGAATATCACCTCGTCACCCGGTTCCAGCTCGTCCATTCTCAGGAACGGGTGGGTCCGAGTCGTGCGGTGACCGGCGAAGACGGTGTTCCCCCGCTGTCCCGGTAAGGCCGTCCCGGGCCAGTGACTCGGTCCGTGGTCGATGTTGTTGAGGGTGACGCCCTGGAAGATGGCGTGGGCCAGGCTGATCTTGGGGATCTCCATGGAGCCGATCTCGGTGACGGGCTCCTCGGCGTAGGAGTCCCCGGGTATGAAGGCGGGCTCGGCCGCCGGCATCGCCGCTAGGGCCGTCGTGGTCGAGGTTTCGGGAACCTCGTCCGGCAACGGCAGCCGAGGCGGGCGGGGCAGGCTGGGCGGGGCGGTCAGGGTGCCGGGAGCGGCAATCGTCGCCGTGGGCTCCGATCCGCATGCGCCCAGGATCAGGACGACGGCCACCGTCCCCAGGACCACCAGCCCGACTGCGGGCCGCGCTCGACCACCTCCCAGCACGATGTCAGCTTGGCACAGCCGTTTACCGCCGCTGACGCGCCGGTAGCCTTCGCCTGTGGGCGCGCCGGTACCGGAAACCGCCGACGCCGGCGCCCGCCGGCGCCGGCGCATGGCCGTCCTCGCCGGACATCGGGGGGACGAGGCGGGGGCCCGGTCGCTCCTCGCCGATGCCGAGCCGTCGGTGCGCTGCGCCTCCATCGGAGCCTTGGCCCGGCTCGGTGCCCTCACCGCAGCCGACCTCGGGGCGGCCCTGGCCGATCCCCATCCCACGGTGCGGCGACGCGCCTGCGACGCGGCCGGCTCGGTCGCCGGCGTGGACCTCCGGCCCCTGCTGGCCGACGACGATCCCAGCGTGGTGGAGACGGCGGCCTGGGCTCTGGGCGAGCGGGGCGAGGGAGCGGCGGACGCCGTCGCCTCCCTGGCCCAGGTCGCGGTGGAGCACGCTGACGCCCTGTGCCGCGAGGCTGCGGTGGCCGCCCTCGGAGCCATCGGCCACCGGAGCGGTCTGGCCGCCATCCTGGCCGCCACCACCGACCGGCCCGCCGTCCGCCGGAGAGCGGTCAACGCCCTGGCGCCTTTCGAAGGCCCCGAGGTGAGCGAAGCCCTCCAGAGGGCCCTCGCCGACCGTGACTGGCAGGTGCGGCAGGCGGCCGAGGATCTCCTGGACCCGGGCCCGGACCTCGCCGACGGACCTGAGCCCTAGCTCCGCTCGGCGAGCAAGCCTCTGCTTGCGAGCCGAAGGTCGCTAGCGCCCCTCGGCCCCCATGAAGAGCGACTTCAGGGACTCGAAGGCCTCGAGGCACTTGCCGGCGCCGAGGACCACGCACTCGAGGGGGGCGTCGACGAGGTGGACGGGCAGGGCCGTCTCCTCGGCCAGCCGGCGGTTCAGCCCTTGCAGCAGCCCACCGCCCCCGACGAGGTGGATCCCCTGCAGGATCAGGTCCTGGGCCAGTTCCGGGGGGGCCATGCCCAGGCAGTCCACGACCGAGTCCACGATGGCCCGCACCTGTTCGTCGATCGCCTCCCGGATCTCCTCGGGAGACAGGATGGCCGTCTTGGGGAGACCGCTCATCAGATCCCGGCCCCGCACCTCGGCCTTCACTTCCTCGTCCAGGGCGTAGGCCGACCCGATGGCCAGCTTGATCTCCTCCGCCGTCCGCTCGCCGATGGCCATGCCGTACTCCCGCCTGACATACGACTGGATGGACGAGTCGATGTCGAAGGACCCGATGCGGATGGCCCGGAGGGCCACGATGCCCCCGAGGGAGATCATGGCCGTCTCCGTCGTGCCTCCGCCGATGTCCACCACCATGTTCCCGAGCGGCTCGTGGATGGGAAGTCCGGCGCCGATGGCGGCGGCCATGGGCTGGGCCACCAGCTGGGCGTCGGCCGCCCCCGCCTGACGGGCCGCTTCCTTCACGGCACGCCGCTCGACCTCGGTGATGGCCGACGGCACGCACAGCAGCACTCGCGGCCGCTGGAACCGGGACAGACCCGCGCGCTGCAACAGCAGCCGGATCATCCGCTGGGTGATGTCGAAGTCGGTGATGGCGCCCTTCCGCAGGGGCCGGACGGCCTGGATGTAGCCGGGGGTGCGCCCGATCATCTGCCACGCCTGATGACCCATGGCCAGCACGTCGTGGGTCTCGACGTTGAGGGCGATCACCGTCGGTTCGTTGAGGACGATGCCACGACCCTTGGCGTAAACGAGCGTGTTGGCCGTGCCCAGGTCGATGGCGAGGTCCCTAGCCAGAGCGCGGGCTCCTCGTGCGAGGGGTGTGGCTGGATCGCCGGCGGCTGAGCGGAAGCGGCCGGCCACCCAGCTCAGGGGGCCGCTCGGGCCGACCACCCCGCTCAGATGGCCGCTCGGGCCACGGCGACAGAGCTTGGCGCTGGCGCTCGAACTCCCGCATGTGTCCTTCCATCGAGCGCGGGCCGCGCTCCCGGTACCAGAGCAGGAGCCCCCCGATGAGGCTCAGGACCACCACCGCCACGAGAAACAGAAGAGCACTCACGTCTTCACGTCACCCACGTCGACGAGGACGTGGGCGCACTGCGACCAGTCCTCGCCGCCCTCCCACGTCTCGCGCTTCCAGACGGGGACGGTGCTCTTCACCGTGTCAATGGCGAACCGGACGGCCTCGAACGCCTCCTGGCGGTGCGGGGCGGAGGCGACGACCACGACCGAGGTCTCGCCCACGGCGAGGGTGCCCACCCGGTGGAGCATGGCCAGGCGGCCGATCAGGGGCCACCGCCGCCGCGCCTCGGCGGCGATGGCGGCCAAGCGGGGCTCCACTTCCTCCTCGTAGGCCTCATAGGCCAGCTGGGTGACGTTGGGCCGACCCTCGGCGTGATCGCGCACCGTTCCGCAGAACAGGACGATGGCGCCGCAGTCCGGGCGGAGGGCCCACGTGACGACATCGGCCGTGGGCAGGGCCGTATGCCACAGCCCCAACCAGTCGTCCGCGGTATTACCAGGTAGAACCCCCACACCTGCATGGTACCGACTACCCGTCGACCGACGAGGCTGCCACCCCGCTCAGGCCCACGGGGAGGGGCGCGGTCGGATCGGGAAGGGCCGCCGGTATGCTCGGTTCATGGAGTTCGTCGACCCGGACGACGGACCGGCATTCCGTCGGCCGCCGTCGGTCGACGACCGCCTGTGGCGCCACCCGTCCGAGCTCGGAGGGGCCGAAGTGGCCACCCCGAAGCTCGTCCCCTTCCGCACCGTCTGGCTCGTGGCCGTGGTCGCCGCCGTCGGGGCCAGTGCCCTCACCTCCGGCCTGGTGATCGGCCTCGACGTCAGGAGTGACGACCCGGTGGCCGGGGAGCAGGCCGCCATCACCCGCCTGGGCGGGGCGCCGGCCGGCGACACCGCGGACGAGCCGGTCGTCGGCATCGCCGAACGGGCTCGCCCCACGATCGCCCAGATCCGCGCCAGCGGGCCGGGTTCGACGGTCAGCGGATCGGCCGTCTTCTTCCGGAACGACGGTCACCTGCTGACCAACGCCCACGTCGTCGAGGACGCTTCCTCCCTCCATGTCGTGCTCTCCAGCGGCCGGGAGCTTCCTGCCCGCCTCGTCGGCTCGGACCCGGTCACCGACTCCGCCGTCGTCAAGGTCGACGGTGCCTTCGCCGTCGCCGACTTCGGCACCGCCGCCGATCTGAAGGTAGGGCAGTCCGCTGTGGCCATCGGCTCCCCCCTCGCCCTGGCCGGAGGACCGTCGGTGACGGTCGGTGTGGTCAGCGCCCTCCATCGCACGGTGCGCACGCGTAACGGCAAGTCCATGTTCGACATGATCCAGACCGATGCTCCGATCGCCCAGGGCTCGTCCGGGGGAGCCCTGCTCGACGGCAACGGCCGGGTGATCGGCATCACCACCGCTGCGGCCGTGAGCGACGCCGGCCCCGAGGGGGTCGGGTTCGCCATTCCCATCGACGTAGCCCGCTCCGTGGCCGACGAGCTCATGGCGACGGGCCGGGCGACCCACGCGTGGATGGGCGTGGAAGGGACCGACCTCGACGGCGCCCTGGCCCACGACCTGAACCTCGAGGGCGCGGCCATCGTCCGCAAGGTTCTGAACGATGGGCCGGCGGCCGCGGCCGGGCTCGCCGTCGGTGACGTCGTCACCAGCATCAACGGCAGGCAGATCGGCTCCATGGGCTCGCTGGTGACCGCCCTCCGCAGCCACCGTCCGGGGGAGCAGGTCACCGTCGAGGTCATGCGCGACCGGCAACGGACGATGAGATCGCTCACGCTTACCGAGCGCCCGCCGGAGCCCTAGCGGGCCCGGCCCGCCCGGCCCACAACTCCGGGCTGCGGCCTACGATGCGCACGTGAGGGAGCCGGAGGCGAGCGAACCAATGAGCACAGTGCCCCGCTCAGCGG
>JAIVIH010000021.1 GCA_020200615.1 Actinomycetota bacterium
GCTTCAGACGGGCGGCACGGCCACGGTGGCGAGCAGATCCGTGACCAGAGTGCGGGTGGCCTCCGTCCCGCGCCGGGTGACCGATCCCACCCGGTGGGCGAGCACGGCCACGGCTACGGCCTTGACGTCGTCGGGTGCCACGAAGTCCCGGCCGGTCACCACGGCGTGAGCTTTCGCCACCTGCAGCAGCGTCCGGGCGGCCCGGGGGCTGGCTCCGTGGCCGAATTCGGGATGGGAGCGGGTGGCGGCCACCACGTCGAGCACGTAGTCGGCGACCTGCGGGGCGACATGGGTGCGGTCCACGCCGCCGGCCGCCTCGACCAGGGCGGCGCCGGTAACGACCGGCTGCAGACGGTCGAGCGCATCCGGGCCGCCGTCCCCCCTGAGCATGGCCCGTTCGGCGTCGCGATCGGGGAGCCCAAGGGAGACGACCAGGGCGAACCGGTCGCACTGGCCCTCGACCAGCGGGAACGTACCGACGTCGCCGAAGGGGTTCTGCGTGGCGATCACGAAGAACGGGACGGGGAGGTCGTGGATCACCCCGTCGACCGTGACCTGCCGTTCACCCATGGCCTCCAGAAGGGCCGACTGGGCGCGGGGTGTGGCCCGGTTGATCTCGTCTACGAGCACGACGTTGTTGAAGATCGGCCCCGGGTGGAAGTCCCACGCCCGTCGATCGCGGTCGTAGACGCTGACGCCGGTGATGTCCGTGGGCATCAGGTCGGCCGTGCCCTGCAGCCGGCCGGCGGTTCCCCCGATGGACCGGGCCAGGCTCTTGGCCAGGAGGGTCTTGCCCACCCCGGGCACGTCTTCCAGCAGCACGTGACCCTCGGCCAGGAGGCCGGCCACCACCAAGGCGATCTCGTCGCGCTTGCCCAGCACTACGGAAGCCACGTTGTCGATCAAAGCCCGGGCCAGGGCGGTGGTCGAGGACTGGGAGACGGAGAGTTGGCGGGCCATGGGTGGGTCCTAGTCGATCGACGCAGAGGGCTTCGGAGGTTCGGGCTGCCAGGGCGCCGGTCCACCAGGTAGTGTGCCGCCGCCGTGGGCCAGCTCATCAGGGTAAACGAACGACCAGGGGCGAGACCGGGGACGGTCGTGTTCGACCTGAACCGCAGCCTCACCGGAATGGGTCACGAGCGGTACCACTCGCTGGAAGATGCCGTCGGAAACCGCCCGTGCGATGTGCTCGCCCGGCGGCTGCTCGAGCAGCCCGGTGTCGAGGACGTGCACATCTATTCCAACGTGGTGACGGTCGAGCTGGCGCCGGGGGCATCCAGCGACGGCCTGATCGACATCGTCATCGACCTCTTCACGTACTACCGGGAGGGTGTCGAGGTGGCTGAGCCGGGAGCGGTGGCAGGAACGTAGCCCCGCCCGGGGCGCCGAAGGCGCCAGGGACACGGACGGCCCGGCATGGGGGCAGGGGCCCCATGCTCGGGAGGAGGGCCGGGTCGGGGCCCCGCCCGGGGCGCCGGAGGCGCCAAAGACACGGGAACGTGTGTTCGCTATGATCGGCGGATGGGGCTCGGGCTGGAGGAGATCGCCAGGCACGCCCGTCCGGTGGCCCTCGCCGGGGAGCGGCTGCTGCCGGTGTTGCCCCCTTTGACGCCCCTCCTGGCCGACGGCGGATTGCGGCGGGGCTCGGTCATCAGTACGGGCGGGTCCACCTCACTGGCCCTGGCCCTGCTGGCCGGGGCATCGGCGGCGGGATCGTGGTGCGCGGCAGTGGGCCTGTCGTCCCTGGGGGTGGCGGCCGCGGCCGAGGTGGGCATCGCCTTGGAGCGGTTCCCCCTGGTCGCCTCCCCTCCGGGTGCCGAGGAGTGGGCGTGGGCCGTCGCCGCCCTGCTCGATGCCGTCGACGTCGTGCTGGCCCGTCCGCCGGGGCCGGTCAGTGAGGCTCGGGCGCGGCGCCTGGCGGCCCGGGCCCGAGAGCGCTCGGCCGTCCTGGTCGTCGCCGGGGCCCAGGTCTGGCCCGGAGGTGCGGACATCCGCCTGACCGTGACCCGCACCGCTTGGGAAGGCGTGGGAGCGGGCCACGGCCACCTACGGGCCCGACGGGTCGAAGTGGTGGCCGAGGGACGGGGAGCAGCGGCGTGCGCCCGCCGCCTGCCGCTGTGGCTTCCCGGGCCGGGAGGAGGCGTGGCCCCGGCGGCGGTGGACGTGGCTGCCACCCCGGCGGCCGATGTGACGGCGGCCGATGTGACGGCGGCCGATGTGACGGCGGCCCCGGCGGCCGATGTGATTGCCGCCCAGGCTGCGGGGTGAGGCGGTGGCGGTCCGCACGCTGGTGGTGTGGTGCCCGGACTGGCCGGTGGTCGCAGCCGGCGCCGGTCCGGGCGATGCGCCGGTGGCGGTCGTCGCTGCCAATCGTGTGGTGGCGTGCTCGGCCGCGGCCCGGGCCGAGGGGGTCCGGCGCGGTCTCCGTCGCCGCCAGGCCGAAGCCCACTGTCTTGGGCTGGTGGTGGTGCCCCACGACCCCGAGGGTGACGCCCGGGCCTTCGAGCCGGTGGTAGCGACGGTCGAGACGTTCTCTCCTCGGGTGGAGATCGTGCGCCCGGGGGTGTGTGCCCTTGCCACGCGAGGCCCGTCCCGGTACTTCGGAGGTGACGGAGCGCTGGCGGCGCGGATCGCGGAGCGCGTGGATGGGGTGCTGGACGAGAAGGCTCCGCGCTGTCGGGTAGGCGTGGCCGACGGGCGGTTCGCAGCCGAGCTGGCCGCTCGCCAGGCTGCCAGCGCCCCGGACGCGCAGATCATCTCGCCCGGACAGAGCGCCGCCTTCCTCGCTCCCTTCCCTGTTGCGGTGGCGGAGATGGGGGACCTGGCCGACGTGCTCGTGCGGCTCGGCATCCGCACTCTGGGGGACTTCGCCGACCTTCCCGTCAGGGCCGTGCTCGCCCGTTTCGGCCCCGAGGGGGCCGAGGCCCACCGTCTCGCCCGGGGGCTCGACGAGCACCCCCTGGTGGCTCGCACTCCACCTCCCGATCTGGCCGTCACCGCCGAGTTGGATCCCCCCGCCGACCGGCTCGACACCATCGCCTTCGTGGCCCGCTCGCTGGCCAGCCGTCTCCAGGATGACTTGGGGGCGAGAGGGCTGGCCCTCTCGCTCGTGCGGGTCGAAGCCGAGACCGAGCACGGAGAGTCGCTCTCCCGGTGCTGGCGGATCGACCACTCGGCCACACCCGTGACGGCCATGGCCCTGGCCGAGCGCGTGCGCTGGCAGCTCGACGGCTGGCTGGCGTCCGCCACCCGCCCCAGTGGTCCGATGACTCTCCTTCGGTTGGTCCCCGAGGAGGTCCGTCCCGACCGGGGCCGCCAGGAGGGCTTCTGGGGCGGTGACCAGGCCGCGGCCGAGCGGGCGGCCCGGGCCCTCGAGCGGGTGCAGGGCCGTCTCGGGCCCGAGGCCGTGGCTACCGCCGTGGTCGTGGGAGGACGAGGCCCGTGCGAGCAGGTCAGGCTGGTCCCGTGGGGTTACCCCCGAGCACCCGAGTCAACGGGGGGACCACCATGGCCCGGTCGGGTTCCGGCCCCCGCCCCGGCCAGCGTCCCTCCCCAGCCCGTTCCGGCCGAGGTGGTCGACGCTCGCGGCGATCCGGTGGTCGTCACCGGCCGGGGAGCGGTCAGCGCCCCGCCCGCCCGCCTGTCGGTGGCCGGGCGCCCATGGGCTGAAGTGACGGCGTGGACCGGCCCGTGGCCGGTGGACGAGCGCTGGTGGGATTCAGCCGCCCATCGCCGGCTCGCTCGCTGGCAGTTCGTCACCACTGACGGGCTGGCCCACCTTCTCTGCCTCGAAGGCGGGCGTTGGAGCGTCGAAGCTACCTACGATTGACCCACAGCCAGGAGGTCGGAACATGAGCGGCATGAACATGAGCAACATGAGCAAGGCATGGATCGGGGTGCTGGTCGGAGCCCTCATGCTGGCGGGTTGCGGCGACGACTCCGACGAGGCGGAGGACGCCGACCCCATTCCTGCGCCCGCCGTCCAGACCACACAGGGGGGAGTGGTCAGCCACGATCACGGTCCCGGGGCGGCCACCCCCGGATGTCCCGACCCGAGCACGTCGCTCAGGATCGTGGCCACCAACGCCACGTTCAACACCGATTGCCTGGCCGGTACCGCGGACCAGCCCTTGACCCTCTCCTACGAGAACAAGGACCAGATCAACCACAACATCGTCCTCGTCGAGAGCCACACGGCGACTGAGGTGATGTTCCGGGCCGACTACTTCACCGGCCCCAAGACCCAGTCCTTCACCGTCCCTCCGCAGAAGGCCGGCACCTACGCCTTCCACTGCGAGGCCCACCCCAACGTGATGAAGGGCACCTTCATGGTGGCTTAGCCGTCAGCCCCCGGACGCGCCCAGCCACTCGCAGGCCAGCCGCCACCGAGCGGCCAGCTCCTCGTTGCGGCCCTGGCCGGAGCGGCGGTCGTTGACGTACGAGACCGTCGTCATCATGCCGCCCTGCTGGTGGTACAGGTTGTGGCAGTGCAGCATCCACTGACCCGGGTTGTCGGCCACGAAGTCGACCGCCAACCTCTGGTCGGGCCGGATGATGGCCGTGTCCTTGCGGGCCCCCGGCTGACCGGACGGAAGCACAACCTGGAAGGTGTGGCCGTGCAGGTGCATCGGGTGGAACATGGTCGTCCGGTTGTTGAAGGCGAGGCGCACCCGCTGCCCCTGCTGGATCTCGAGGGGCTGGTCGTGGCCGTGGGGTCGTCCGTTGATCGTCCACACGTAGCCCTCCTCGCCTCCGCCCAGCTCGACGACGAACAGGAGATCGGGATCGCCCGCCGGTAGGCGGACGGACTGGGCGGCGCGGAGCTCGGACAGCTGGAGCACCCGGCCCCGGAGCTCGGCGGGGCGGATGTCCGGACGGGGGACGTCTCCCGGACCGGACCGGATGACCGCCATGGCCTGGGCGCCCTTGGCCTCGGCCACCGCCACCAGAGGAGTGGCGCCCCCCTGGCCAACGGTCACGAGCACGTCGTAGCGCTCGGCCATCCCGATCATCAGCGCGTCGACGGTCACCGGGTCGACGGGGAAGCCGTCGGCGTGGGTGACGGTCATGCGGTGGCCGCCGATAGCCACCCGGAACGGCGTGTCGGCGGCGGCGTTGACGATGCGCAGGCGCAGGCGCTCACCGGGCGCGGCGTCGAAGGTGACGGGTGCGGAGGGCCGCCTGCCGTTGAGCAGGTACAGCGGGTAGGAAACGTCTCCGCCGGGACTGTCGAGGAGGTCGCTACGGGGACCACCTCCCGCTCCTTCGGCGAGGTGGGCGGCGTGGGGGCCCTCTCCCCGGCGGAGCTGATCGAGGCTCTCTTCCGGGGACTGGCCCAGGCCGTCGGTCCAGTCGTCCAGCACCACGACGTACTCGCGGTCGTACCCCCCCGGCTCGGCCGGATCCTCGATCACGAGGGGGGCGTACAGGCCCCGGTCGAGCTGCAGCCCGCTGTGGGGGTGGAACCAGTACGTGCCCGGGTCGGGCACGGCGAAGTCGTAGGTGAAGGTGGCGCCGGGGGCCACCGGAGGTTGGGTCACCTCGGGCACGCCGTCCATGTCGTTGCGCAGGGCGACTCCGTGCCAGTGGATGGTCGTGGCCTCGGGCAGGTCGTTGGTGAACCGGGCCCGGACGACCTCACCTGCCCGCACCCGGATCTCGCCGCCGGGAACGCTCGAGCCGTACGCCCACGTGGTGGCGTTCAGGCCGCCCAGGTCGACACGGGCCGAACCGGCGGTGATGGCGAACTCCCGCACCGGCGCGCCGGACCGGCGCCGGCTGCGCTCGGCGATGGCGACCGCCTCGTCGGAAGGGCCCACCGGTGGCCGCCTGCCCACGGTGCCTCCGCACCCGGCCACCACCAGGCCCGCGGCGGCGGCACCGTTCATGGCCAGGAACCGGCGGCGGGAGAGGGACCCAAGGTTCACAGGAGCGGATACTACGAAGGGCGGATCCGCCATCCTGCGCACCCGAGGGCTGACACCTATATGACGATTGGCACTATTGCCGGCCGTCCGGGCTGGCGGCTAGACGGGCGTCCATGAACGCACGACGAGTTGTGGTGGGTACGCTGGCGATGGCGCTCCTGGCCGGGTCGTGTGGATCCGAGGAGGGCAAGGGCACGGCCAAGCCTGCGGCTGCGGTGTTCGTGAACCAGCGGGACAGGGTGCTGCCCCTTTCCCGGGCCCACGAGGCCCCCGCCCTGCTCATCGACAAGGACGACCGGAACACGGT
>JAIVIH010000230.1 GCA_020200615.1 Actinomycetota bacterium
CCACTACCGCGTACCGGGTGCCAGTTGTGGGTGCTGCGCAGCATCGACTCGCCCTTCACCAAGGCTGACCTCGAACTGCGTGGCTGCGCCGGCACGGCTAGTGCCTTGGCCACAAACGTTCGCGCGTTTGAAATGACATGAAATGACAAATGTGTGTTTTTCCGGCCCTTGCCCGAGAAAATGGGGCTCGGCACTGAGCGGAATCGGTCGCGTAGGCCGTGAGGAATGGAGAAACGGGCGCGTCGGGTCGCGCCGAACTACCGGGAAGCCCGCAGCGACCTTCCTCAGGCGGCTTGAGCGGCCGGCTTCGGCGCCGGCCGGCCCCAGCGACGTTGCCGTTCGGAGCGCAGCCGGGCCCGCTCCCGGCGGAGGCGTTCCCGCAGCTCGGGATTGCTGTCGTGCTCGTTGCGGTCCCGGAGATAGGCGTGCAAGCGTTTCGTCAGCGTGGCGTGGTTGGGGTGGTCGGAGTTGTTGAGCACGAAGTCGCGCAAGGGGCCGAAGTGGCACTCGATGGGATTGGCCCATGACGCGTAGGTCGGCGTGAAGCACAGCTCCACGTTGTTCTTGGCGCACCACCCCTTGATCTTCTTCGACTTGTGGGCCGACAGGTTGTCGAGGATCACGTAGATCATCTCGCCGTCGGGGCGCGCCGCCCGGCACGAGCGGATGGCGGCGAGGCTGTTGTCGGTCCCTTTCTGCTTGCGCACCACGCCCCACAGGCGGTCCTCACCGACGGAGTAGCAGGCGTGGAACTGCCGGACCCCGCAGGTCTTGTGGTAGTTCGCCCGCTGGCGCTGGGGCTTTCCCTTCGCCGCCCAGCAGCACCCGCCGATGGGATGGATGGCCAGAGGCCCGAACTCGTCGAAGGCGAAGACCCGATCGGGGTGCTTGTCGAGGACATCCTCGATCCGGTCGAGCTTGGCCTCCTTGTCGGGGTCGTTGGACTCCTTCCAGGTCTTGGTCTTCTGGAAGGTCACGCCGTGGCGGTCCAGTAGCTGGCGTAGCCGCTCCCTGCCGATCTTCACCTGCCGGACAGGGTTGTCGGCCAGGTAACGGGCGAGCTTGCGCACGCTCCAGTGGCTGTAGGGACGGCCGACCTTCTCGGGTCGGGTCTTGGCCGTCTTGACGATGAACTCCTCGTCGTCAGTCGTTATCAGGCGGGACGGCCACCCGCCCACTTGGGGTCCAACGACGCCATGCCCATCTCGTTGAAGCGATGGATCATCTCGCGTACCCGATCGGGGGAGGTATGCACCAGCCGGGCGATGGCCTCCACTGTGTTGCCTCCCGCCGAGGCGAGCACCACCATGGCCCGGCGCCATCGAACCACGCTCGTGTCGGTCTTGCCCTCGCCCCGGCGCACGATCTTCTTCAAGCGCCGACCTTCCTCGTCGGTCAGGCGTCGTACCTTCACCCGCTGGCTCATGGCCCAAGGGTGGCCTCCGGGCGCCGACAGGTGGTGGACCTCAACGAGCGAAGGATGGCGGCCAGGGCACTAGTGGTGGACCGGGTGTGGCACACCAACTGAGCAGAGTCCTTCCCCCGGACCAAGTCCTAGCCGGATGATCGAGCCCGGCCTTGCAC
>JAIVIH010000231.1 GCA_020200615.1 Actinomycetota bacterium
GCCGTCTGAGCGGGGAGCACGGCCCGAGCGGCCGTCTGAGCGGGGAGCACGGCCCGAGCGGCCGTCTGAGCGGGAGGCCCAGTGAGCCCGTCCCGAAGGCCAGTGGCGCTCACCATTGCCGGGACCGATTCCGGCGGAGGGGCCGGGGTGACGGCCGACCTCAAGACCTTCGAGGCCCACGACGTCTGGGGCACAGCGGCCGTGGTCGCGGTGACCGCCCAGAACACCCTCGGGGTGCAGGCCTTCGAAGCAGTCAGCGCCGAGCTGGTCCGGGCCCAGATCGCTTCGGTGATGAGCGATATCGGAGCAGAGGCAGCCAAGACAGGAATGCTGGCATCGCTGGAGCTGGTGGAAGCCGTATCCCAGGCGGTCCGGGACTACGGCGTCCAGCCCCTCGTCGTCGACCCCGTCATGGTGTCCAAGCACGGCAGCCGGCTGCTCGACGAGGGGGCCCTGGAGACCATGTGGCTGTCGCTCCTCCCTATGGCCACGGTCGTGACGCCGAACATGGAGGAAGCGGGTGCCCTCGCCGGGTTTCCCGTCGTCAACCGGGAGACCATGGAGGAGGCGGGGAGAGTGCTGGCCGGGGTGGGACCACAGGTGGTGATGATCACGGGCGGTCATCTGGACGACGGCGAGCAGTCGCCCGACCTCCTGGTGGCGGACGGGGAGATGAGGTGGCTCGAGGGGGCGCGGGTCGCCGGACGGCACACCCACGGGACGGGGTGCGTCCTCTCGGCCGCCATCTGCGCGGAGGTGGCCCGGGGCATGGAGCCGGCCGACGCCTGTGTAGCGGCCAAGGCCTTCGTGACGAGAGCCATCGCCGCCGGCGTGGACTTGGGCGCCGGCATCGGCCCCGTGAATCCGGCCTGGGCCCGAGCGGTCCTCTGAGCGGGTAGGCCTGGGCCCGAGCGGCCCTCTGAGCGGGTAGGCCTGGGCCCGAGCGGACGGGTATGAGATGGAGCGATGTGGGAAAAGGAGGACCATGGCCGAGCACGAGGACGACCAAGAAGAGAAGACCGGAGACCAGAAGGCCGGGAAGCCGATCAACGACCCCTTGACCCAGGGCGACACTGAGGCTCCTCAGGTGCCGTGGCAGGAGGGTGGGCCAACCGAATCCAAGACGTCCTGATCGTGGGCTTGTTCGAAGGCGAAGAAGCTGGCCGAGGACCATGCCGACACCGTGGGCGACGCCATCGACAAGGTGGCTGACGTGGTCTACGAGAAGACGGGCGGCAAGCACACGGACAAGATCGCGTCCGGAACGGAGAAGGTGAAGGAGTTCCTCGGCGGGGATGAGGCGGGGCAACCGCCGCCGGCTCAGCCCTATGGCTGGCGCCCGAGGAAGGCGAGGAGCTGGGCCTGTTCGTCGGCACCGGCGGGCGGCTCGATCGCCGGGCCGAACGCCTGCGGGCCGCGGAGGGCGTCCCCCATTTCCTCCATGTACCGCCGCACCCGGGTCACGTCGGCCGGGTCCATGCGTTCGTCCAAGCCCGCGGTCCGGGCGACGTCCCATCCGTGCACGACGAGGTCGGTGCAGAGAAACCGGTCGGCAGCGGCCCCGAAGGTCGTGGGACC
>JAIVIH010000232.1 GCA_020200615.1 Actinomycetota bacterium
CCACTGTTCTCGAGCCCGGCCATGAACCGACGGGCGGCCTCCTCGGCCTCGACCTCGAGGGGAATGAGCCGGTACGCGGCCCGGTGCCCGAACCCCCACCACCGGGCGGCGAGGTAGGAGCCGAGGTAGATGCGCAGGAAGCCCAGCACGCCCAGCTTCCGCCACTGGCGCACGTGCTCCTCCTCGTGGCGGAGGAGGCGCGGGCTGTCGGCGGAGTCCCGGCGGACGGAGATGAGCGGACCGATGGTGATGGCGTCCGATCCCGGCGGGACGGGACCGCCGGGCCAGATCCAGTGGTCTCCCCGGCGTTGGATCCCCACGGCTCAGTACAGCCGGGAGGCCAGGTCCCGCCGGTAGCGGGGGGTGCGGGGATCGTCGGGTCCCAGGAGCTCGAGGAGGTCGACGTACTCCTGGCGAGCCTGCTCGTCGTCCTTCACCCGGTCCAGGAGGCCACGCAGGCGGCCTTCCACGTCCCCGTCCCCGTTCGAGGTGGATCCCACTCGGGCCAGCGCCGCCACCCGGCGGACCTCGGCCGTCTCCGGGATGCGGGACAGCAAGGCTAGCGCCTCCTCGCCCTCGCCCCGATCGACGAGCAGCTCGGCCAGGGAGATGATCGCCCCCTCGTGGGCGGGGTCCAGGTCGAGAGCGAGCCTGAGCGACTCCTCGTCGCCCTTGGCCACCAGGCGGTCGGCCTCCGACTCGCTGGGCGCCAGGCGCTCCACGAACTCCCGGACCCGGGCCTCGGGCAGGGCGCCGATGAACGAGTCGACGACCCGGCCGTCCTTCAGGGCGAAGACGGCGGGAATGGACTGGACCTGGAAAGTGGCCGACACCCGGGGGCTGGCGTCGACATCGACCTTGGCCAGCGCCACCCGGCCACCGGTCTCGGCCACGGCGCGCTCCAGGATGGGGCCGAGCTGGCGGCAGGGGCCGCACCACTCAGCCCAGAGGTCGACGACGACCGGGACCTCGGCCGACCGCTGGATGACATCCCGCTCGAAGCTGGCATCGGTGACATCCATGCTCATCGAACCTCTCAACCCCTTCTTCCGGGCTCCGATTCCGGACCGCCGTGTCGCGGTTGTCTAGCGTGAGCTTATGAGCGACGTTGGGGGGCCCGACACCGGTGGGGGCCTCTATCACCTCCTTCCCGACCGTCCTCCCCTGGATGCTCCGGTCCTGGTGATGGCGCCCGACGGCTGGATCGACGCCGGTCTCGGGGGAGGAGGCGCCATCGCCACCCTCCTCTCGGAGATCCCGACCGAGCTGGTGGCGACCTTCGACAGCGACGGACTGCTCGACCACCGGGCCCGGCGGCCCGTCGCCCGGATCGTCGACGGCGTGTACCAGGACGTGCTCTGGCCCGAGATCCAGCTCCGGGGAGGAAAGGACGCCGAAGGGCGCGACGTGCTGGTGCTGGCCGGTCCCGAGCCCGACCACCAGTGGCGCGCCTTCGCCGCCGCCGTCGGCGAGCTGTCCCAGCACCTGGGCGTCCAGCTCCTGGTGGGCCTGGGCGCCTTTCCCGCGCCCATTCCCCACACCCGCTCGGGGAAGATCGTGGCCACGGCCACCTCGGCGCCCAGGTCGACGCCGAGGAGTCGGACGACCTGATGTCGGGCGGCCTGGCCAACCTCCCCAACGGTGACGACCTCGCCGCCGAGATCGAGCGCTATCTGCGCGAGCAGCCGGAATAGTGCGCTATCTGCGCGAGCAGCCGGAATAATGCGCGCCGTAGTCGTGGGCGTAGTGGCCGCGGGTTTGCTGGTGGGCGGGTGCAGCTCGGGCGACGATCAGAGCGGCCCGCGCCCGACCACCACCCGGGCCACGGTGGCTCCGGCCGGATCGACGACCACGCGCCCCCCCACCCTTCAACAGTGGATGGCCGCGGCCCAGCATCCGCTCAACGATCTGGCCGACGCCTCACAGGGCCTGCGCACCATCACGCCTGACGACGCCGCGCTCAACCGAGACCTGCTCGTGGGCCTGGCTGACGCCGCCGGCCGGGCTGAAGACTCACTCCGGAGCCAGGCGCCGCCCGCGACGGGTCAAGCCGAGGTCGAGGGCTTCGTGCGAACCGTCGGGGAGCTGGAGGGCCAGGCGAGGACGGCGTCGTCTTGCGAGGCTGAGTGCAGAAACGCCTACAACGGGGTGCTCACGGCGGCCGAGTCCTTACGGACGGCGTTGGAGAACCTGCTGCGGGTGGCTCAGCCGGGAAACTGACCCATCCGCCACGAGGGCTTAGAAATCGCCGAACCCTTCCAGGCGCTCCCGGAATTCGTCGATGAAGTCACTGAACCGGTCCAGGAAGTCCTCGACGAACTCGTCGATGTCGAAATCGAAATCGAAGTCGAAGTCAGGGAAGTCCGGAATCGTGAACCCGGGGAACGGCGGGATCGTCGGCGGCGACACGACGGTTGTGGTCGAGCCCGGCGGCATCGTGGGAGGCGGCGTGCTCGTGGTGGAGGTGCCCGGAGGCATCGTGGGCGGAGGTGTCGACGTTGTCGGGATCGACGGGAAGGGTGGCAGAGTGAACGTGGGGAAGGTGGGGAACGGCGGCAGGCTGATCGGGGGGCTGCTCTGGCCGATGGCGGGATCCACGAATCCCCACCACATC
>JAIVIH010000485.1 GCA_020200615.1 Actinomycetota bacterium
GACGAAGCCATCGGCCACTCCGTGGCTCGTCGTACCCGACATCATCACCAAGTCTTCCCTATGACGATCCGACGCGACTGCTTCAACGCCTCTCCGGTGTGGGCTTCCCCCCGGAACGTGGAGGCGTCCTGGATAGGTGATTGAAGCCTCTCATCGCCCGCACCCTCCTATCGACTCGGGTCCTGTGCGGGCCTGTATGAGGCTCTGAGAGGGGCCGGTTTTCACGCCGCCTCCTCGTCGTGGGCCTCCTGCGCTGCCCGGGCGGCCAGGATCGCCTCGTAGTCGATCGGGGACTTCATCTCACAGGAGCTGTGGCGACGGATGCGGTTGTAGCGATCGATGTAGCTGGCGACCGCCCGCCTTGCCTCGGCCTTGGTGGTGAAGCGACGCTTGCGGAGGCACTCGAACTCGAGCGTCGAGAAGAACGACTCCGCCGCCGCGTTGTCCAGGGCCGACCCGACCCGGCCCATCGACTGGGTCACGCCCAGGGCCCTGCATGCGGCCCCGAAGACGTCGGCGGTGTACTCCGATCCCCTGTCGGAGTGGAAGATCACGCCCCTGACGTCGCCCCCGCGCACTGCGGCGGCCATCTTGAGGGCGCCGGCGGCGAGGCGGGTGTCGTGGTGCTCGTCGATGGCGAAGCCGGCCAGCCGGCGACTGGCCAGGTCCTCGACGGCGGCCAGGTACAGCTTGCCCTCCTCGGTCGGGATCTCGGTCAGGTCTCCGCACCACTTCTCGTTGATGGCCGGCGCGGAGAACTCTCGCCCCACCAGGTCAGGGGCGGGCGGGGCGGCCTTGTCGGGGCGGGTGAGCGAGCGGCGCCGGCGCTTCGGCCGGGCCACCAGGCCCTGGCGGGCCATGGACGCCTCGACGCTCTTCTTCGACACCTTCCAGCCCCACTCCCGCAGGTCTGCGAGCACCCGGGGCGAGCCGTAGTCGCCGGCGGAGTCCCCGAAGGAGCGCCTGACGGCGGCGTCGAGGTCGGCCTGGCGCTCGTGGCGAGGCGTCGGGGGCCGGTCCCGCCACTTGTAGAACCACGACTGGGAGACCTCGAGGGCTCGACAGGAGATCACGTGGGGCACGTCGTGTTCGGTCCTCTGGGCGGCGACGAACGACGCCACGCTCATCGCGTCGCCTCCTTTACCCACAGGACCACGGATCGCTTGAGGACATCACGCTCCATCCGCAGCTCGGCGTTCTCACGCTCGAGCCGGCGCACGTAGTGGGGGTCCACGTTGGCGGCGTCGGACTTGTCGCCTCGGGCCAGGCGGTCCTTGTTCACCCAGCTCCCGAGGGTGCCGGCGTGGAGGCCGAGGTCTCGGGCCACCTCAGCGATGGGCTTCCCCGTCTCCCTGACGATCCGCACTGCCCCCTCTCGGAACTCAGGGTCGTACTTCCTCCGTGTCTCTGGCATGGCGTCTCCTCATAGACCATGCCTCCACGGAACGGGGGGATGCTCAGGAGCACCACCGTTGGCTGGCTCACGTAGGTCTGCAGTGGCGCCCGGGTGGGTATGTTCAAATGACTCACTGCATTTCCAAAGGAGCGCAGACATGTACCGTGTCGCTCGCCCTG
>JAIVIH010000486.1 GCA_020200615.1 Actinomycetota bacterium
GCCCGTTCACCCGCGCCGATGCCGCCTTCGGCGCTGCCTTGGAGGCGGCGTGGCGTGCCACTCGGTCGCCGTCCCTGAGCGCTCGCTGGGCGGTGATATCCGATCGCACCGGAGCCGCTCTGGAGGTCATCGAGGGGAGGTCGGTCGGAGCGGGAGCTGCCCTCGCCCTGCGATATCTCAGCTGTTCGGATCTGCCCCCACTCGACCCGAGCTGGGCGATCACCGGGGCCGTCGACGCCACCGGTGCGCTCTGTTCGCTCCTGGAGGACGATCACAACCTGGCGACCTATCGGACGAAGCTGGTAGCGGCCGGGAACCGGAAGGTCGTGGTGCCGAGGTCTGATCACCCTCACATCGTCGGCCTCGTCGAATCCGGAGGGGTAAAGGCCAGCCTGCTGCCCGCAGCCAACGTCGGTGAGATCGTCGAAGCCGCCGCGAGCGACCTTGTCGCCAGGAGCGCCTACGACAAAGCGATGCAGCGGGGCCCCAAGGCCAGGTGGAGGGCCGGCGCCGCCGTCACCTTGTTCGCCGTCGTCGCCGGGGCGGCTGCGTACCTCCTGTTTTCGGGGGGCGACTGGCCTACACGATCCAAGTCGACGTCCATCGCCCCCGCGAGCGTTCCCCCCGGCACGGCGGTGGCCGAAGGCAGTGCTTTGACGTTCCACTTCGACGGCGGCATCCAGGCCGACGCACAGGGCGGCCGGTTCGTGACCGACAGCTCGGGCAGCCGTCGGGGCTACGAGGACGCCCTCACCGGCGGACGGGTGGAGGTCGTCGACCATCCCGGTCAGGGACGGGCCCTGACGTTCCCACCCCCTTGCGATGACTCCGCTCCGATCTGCCGTAGGGCGATCATCGATGTTGCCGACGTGGCGTTTCTCAATCCCGGTGCCGAGCCGTTCGCCTACGGCGCCGACCTTCTGGTGGCTCCCAACGAGGCGACACCCGGCGCCAACATCCTGCAGAAGGGCTTCGCCACCGCCGCGTCCAGTCAGTGGAAGCTCGAGATGGCAGGTGAGGGGAAACCCAGGTGCGTCCTCGTGGCCAGGAACACCGGCACTGTGTACCGGGCGGAATCGACGGTCACCGTGGCCGACGGCGCCTGGCACAGAGTCGCGTGCACCAGGGCGGCCACTGCTCTGTCCATCCAAGTGGACGCCACCGCTCCTCGGGTCGTCCCCCTGCCCGAGGGCCTGGTGATCGCCAGTCCGGGGGAGCCGCTACGTCTCGGCGGCAGCACCGCCCACCAGACCACGAACCGGTTCTCCGGCGGTCTGGACAACGTCTACTACCGACTCGGCTGAGCGGGCAGGCCGCGACCTACGGCCCGGGCTCGCGCCCGGCTGGGCGTCGCCCTGACCGCCGACGGTGACCGAGAAGGGGGCCTGATGAGACGGAGGCGACCGATCGGACCCTCCACAGCCTCGGCGCTGGGTCGGACATGATGCAGGCCATCGGTGTGACGGCGGGCGGAAGCTAGGTGTCCACTCGGTAGACCCGGCCGGGGCGCTGCACGTCGGCCCAGCCCAGTACGGCGGCGGCGTGGGCCCGGTGGAGGCCCCCTGAGCTGTCC
>JAIVIH010000022.1 GCA_020200615.1 Actinomycetota bacterium
GAACCTGATGTGTACATCACGTACGCGACGGCGTCGTCGGTCAGCCCGCACGGAGGGCTCGGAGCTTCCGAGACGCCGGGAGCAGCGTGGTTGCTCACCATGGGATCGAGCACGACAACTCCACGGTCGCTGGTCCGCAGCGTTTCCGGCAACCGATCGACGAACTGGCCCTGGGTCAGGGCGACCTCCATCCGCGTGTCGTCGGCGATGAGGGACAGGCGATCGTTGGGGAACGATGGGTCGAGCGGCACGTAGCCGGCACCCACCTGGACCACGGCCAGGACGCCCGCCACCGACTCGGCCGAGCGCTCGCCCATCACGCCCACCAGATCGCCGGGACGCACACCGTGCGCCAGCAACTGGTGGGCCAGCCCGTTCACCGCCCGCTCCAGCTCCGAGTAGGTGAACGTCCCCTCCGGACCGTCGAT
This sequence comes from Actinomycetota bacterium, assembly GCA_020200615.1. The sequence goes on from JAIVIH010000022.1 coordinate 429, forward strand.
GGCGATCCTTTCGCTGTGCGCATTCGCAGCTCGGGACCACAGCTCGCCGAGGGTCAGGCGCGGGATCGGGCGGGCTGAGTCGTTCCACTCCTCGAGGATCCGGCGGTGGTCGCCGGGCCTGAGGACCGACACTTCCCCGAGCCGTTGTCGGCCCTCGTCGGCCAGAACTTCTAGGGCGGTGAGCAACTGGGGCAGCAGTGCGCCCGCCCACGCCGGGTCGAACCGATCGGCGTCGTACACGACCTTGAGGGTCAGGTCGGCGGCCACCACCAGATTGAGAGGGAAGTTCGAGCTCTCCCGCACCTGTACTTCGTGGACGCCGTCCGGCTTCGATCGCCGCTGTGTCCCACCCCGCGCCCGTCGAGCGGGGTAGTTCTCGACCACCACCAGGCTCTCGAAAAGCGACCGAGGGGGGGCCACGTCGCTCCACGAGGCGATCTCGCTCAGCGATGCGTGCGCGTGCAACTGGCTCGTGGCCTGGGCGGCGGCGAGATCGGCCAGCCACGAACGAACCTCGGTTCCCGGTTCGACCCGAACCCTCACGGGATGCGTGGTGATCAGCAGGCCCACGATCTCCGCGGCTTGGGGGAGTTCCGGCGGCCGCCCTGAACCGGTCATCCCGAAGACCACATCGGTCTGACCGCTGTTTGCGGACAACACGACGGCCCATGCTCCCGTCACCATGGTGGCGAGAGTCAACCGTTCGGACCGCGCCCGGTCCTCTACGCGCCGCCGGAGATCGTCGGTGGGGGTCACTTCCAGCGCCGCGAAACGTCCCGACGACGGCCCGGCGCCGGCGGCCGGCTCGAGCGTGGGCGTATCGAACCCGGCCAGGGTCTGCCGCCAGTACGCCTCGTCTTCAGCGGCCGTGCGCTGGAGGTGCCACTCGACGTACTCCCGAAACTGGTGGGCGGGCGAGCTAGACGGTGTGGCACCCGACACCAGCGCCCGGTAAGCCGCGTCCACCTCACCGAGCAGCAGCGACGCGCTCCACCCGTCGAGCAGCGCGTGGTGGTGGCTCCAGACGAGGCGGTAGCCGGCCACCAGCCGGACGAGGACCAGGCGCATCAACGGCGCCCGGCCCGGGTCAAAGCCCTGCCGCCGGTCCTCCTGTAGCAGGCCCTCGATGCGCTCGTCGACCTCCGCCAATCCGAGATGGCTCCAGTCGACCAACCGCAACGGGACGGTGACGGAGGCCAACACCTCTTGCACCATCCGGCCGCCGTGGTCAGGGACGAACCTGGTACGCAGGATCTCGTGGCGGTCGACACAATGCGCCCACGCCGCCCGGAGGGAGACCACGTCGGTGTTTTCGGCGAGGTCGAGCACAGCGTGCTCCACGTAGGCGCCAGACCCTTCGTTGGAGAGGGTGTGCACCAGCATCTCCTCCTGGATCGGGACCAGCGGGTAGGCGGCGACTGCCGGGGGGTCGGCGCCGGGCTCGATGGCCATGTCCCCGGCGAGCGCGCCCATCGCCTCTGCGAGCCAGTTCCCCAGTGCCTCGATCGTGGACCGTTCGTGGACGGTGGCGGCGTAGAACAGCCATACGACGACGCTGTCGTCCTGGCGGGCGGCGACCACGTCTATGGCGTAGGCCAGAGGCGCGCGAGGACTTCGCATGGGCCCCGGGGGCGGTCCCCCCCACGTCACCAAGCCGTCGCGTTCCTGCCCCATGCTCATGCGCCCGACGTAGTTGAACGAGACCTCCGCGGGCGACAGGCCTCGGAGGTCTCGCACCGCCTCGTCCTCCGGGTCCCGGAGGTAGCGGACGGCGCCGTAGCCGACGCCCTTGCGGGGAACGCTGCGGACCCGGTCCCGCACCGAGCCGAGGGTGGTCGCCATAGGCGCGGTCGGGTCGACCGTAAGCGTTAGTGGGTGGGTGACGGTCAGCCAGCCCACGGTGCGCGACACGTCCACACCGGCGATCAACGGCTCTCGGCCGTGCCCCTCGACGTCGAGTCGTACCGTCGTCGCGCCGAGGGCGCCGGTCCACTTGGCCAGCGCCACGGCCAGAGCGGCGATCAGAGCGTCCTCGATGCGAGTGCCGGGCGCCAGCGAGGGCGCGCCGATCGTCACCCGCACGACCTGCTGGTCAACCACAGCGGGGGCGCGCTGCGGCGCTTCCTGAGCACGATCAACGGGGAGGCGGTTCACGGCCTGAGGTCCGTTCAGCCACCAGCACACGTCCTCGGAGGCTTCCGTGCCGTTGGCCCATTCGCTGAGTTCGGCGACCCACGTGGCGAAGCTCGAAGTCGGTGCCGGAAGCACCACGGCGTGACCGGCGAGCTGTTGCTGCAGGGCAAGTCCGAGGTCCGACAGCAGGATCGTCCACGACACCAGGTCGACTACGAGATGGTGGCCGACGAGGAGGAGCCGCCACGGGTACTCGCGCTGGCCGTCGACATCGTCGCCTACCAGGTCCGCCCGGAAGAGCGGACCGGTTTCCAGGCTCAGGCCGGCGTGCGCCTCTTCGGCGATACGGTCGAGCTCCCGCCTTCCCACGGGATGGACGGTGAAGGCGAGAGGGACGTCGTCGGCTCCCACCACGGTGGCCTGCCATCCCTCGGGCTGGCGCCGGAACAGGGTTCGCAGCGCCTCGTGCCGCTCGACCAGGGCCCGCAGCGCCACTTCGACGTGGACGGCAGTCACCGACCGGGCGAGCCGGACCACCACCGCCTGGTTGTCGTGCCAAGGCTCGGGCGAGCCTGTTTCGAAGAACCAGCGCTGGATAGGCGAGAGGGGGACGGGACCACGGACGGGCGCCTCGGCCGGTGCCGCCGGTTGGGAGTGGTCGATTGCTGCGGCAAGCGCGGCGACGGTTTGGTTCTCGAACAAGTCGGCGAGAGTCACCCTCATGCCCTCGCGAGCGATGCGCCACGCGAGTTGGAGGCTGAGGATCGAGTCTCCGCCAAGCTCGAAGAAGTTGGAGTGGGTGGACACCCGGCCGCCTTCGATCCCGAGAACCTCGGACCAGATACGCGCCAGGGCTTCCTCGGTCCGCGTGGCCGGTTGATGGTGGTCGTCCTCTGGGACGGCCGGGAGGGGATCGGGAAGCCGTTGCCGGTCGACCTTGCCCCCGGCGGTACGGGGCAAGGCCGCGAGCGGTGTGTAGGACGAGGGCACGAGGTAGGCCGGCAGTTGGTCCCGGAGGGCGGCGTGGACCACGTCGGCGCGCATCTTGCCGCCATTAGGCACCAGGTACGCGGCGAGGTGCATCCGGCCCTGCCGATCCTTGCGGGCGACGACGGCCGCTGCCCGTACGCCCGGCTGGCGGAGCAAGTGAGCCTCGACCTCGGCTGGCTCGATCCGCTGCCCGCGCAGCTTGATCTGGTCGTCCGCCCGCCCGAGGATCTCGACGGCGCCGTCGAGTCGTCGGCGGGCGACGTCGCCACTGCGGTAGATGCGCTGACCGGGGCTCAATGGATCCGAGAGGAAGCGCGCAGCCGTGAGCACGTCGTCGCCCACGTAGCCGCCGGCCAGGCTGGAGCCGCCGATGTAGAGCTCGCCGACGAAACCGGAGGGCACCGGTCGCCGGGCGGCATCACGCACCAGCAACTGATTCCCTCGAATCGGATAGCCGACCGGCATCCGCCGCTCGCCCACCCAGTTCCGGTCGGCGGCCGGCTGGTAGAGCGCGTTGGTGATGGTCGTCTCCGAGGTGCCGTACGCCACGAGCAAGCGAGCTCTTTCGCCGACCACCTCGTGCCAGCGGGCGACGGCGTCGGGGTGCACCGGCTCGCTGCCGACTACCACCAGTCGCAGGCTCGCGGGCAAAGGCCGATCGCCGGCGAGCGTGGCCACCCACTCGTGCCAGTAGCTGGCGGGGAGGTTGAGCACACTCACGCCGCCGGCGCCGCAGGCTCGCTCCAGTTCCTGGAATGGAAGCGGGCCACACAGACGGGTGAAGTGCACGGCAGCGCCCACAGCGACAGTGGGGAGCATCTCCTCGACGGCCACATCGAACCCGGGCGATGCGAACTGCAACACCCGGTCGGCGGGCCGGAGCTCATAGGCCTCGATGACAGCGGCCACATGGTTGTGCAGCGCCCGCCGGGCGACGACGACGCCCTTCGGCGATCCGGTAGAGCCCGAGGTGTACACCACGTATGCAGGGGTATTGCCGTCGACGTCGACGGCCGGCCGTTGTTCGCTTTCGGCGGCGACGGCCGGGGCGGCAAGTGCCTTGGCATCGAGCACATAGGTGGCCCCGCAATCCGACATCAAGGTGGCCCGGCGGGCTGCGGGCAGCGCCAGGTCGAGGAGCAGGAAGGCGCATCCGGCCCGGTGCACGCCGAGCAGAGCGGTCAGGAGCGCTGGCCCGGGGGGCAGAGAGATGGCCACCACCGCCCCCCGTGTCAGCCCCTCCGACAGGAGATGGTGCGCCAGCCGGTTTGCAGCTCGTCCGAGCTCGGCATGGGTCATAGTGCCGCGCTCCCCTGTCGCGGCCAGGTCGTCGGCCTCGACTACGGCGGCCCGACCTTCCAGCCGCCCGGCTGCCGTGAGTCCCGCGGCGGCGACGGCAGGCGCGACCTCCTCCGCGGTCGTCGCCTCCCGGTGCGCCTCCTCGTCGTCGAGGAGAGGGATCTCCGCCAGCCGGCACTCGGGATCGGCAGTGACGCTTTCGAGCAGACGCACGAAGCACCGCAGCACATGGCGGGCCGTTTCACCGTCGAACAGATCGGTGGCGTACTCCAGCCAGAGATACGGCCGGGCGATGTCCTCGTCCACGGTCATCGTCAGGTCGAACTTGGCGGTGGCGGTGTGAGGCACGCCGGCCTCTTCATCGACGCTTCCGTCGGTGTTGTCTCCCTGGTAGGTGGTGAACATCACCTGGAACAGCGGGCTGTGGCCGAGCTGGCGCTGCGGGGCGACGTGGCGGACGATCTCCTCGAACGGCAGATCCTGGTGGTCCTGGGCGTGGCTGACCCTGTCCCGTACCTCGGCCAGCACGTCTGCGAACGTCGGTTCGCCGGCCATGCGCACCCGGACCGCCAGGGAGTTCACGAACAGGCCGATGACCTCCTCGGTCTCCAGGCGAGTCCTGCCCGCCACCGGCATGCCGACGACCAGGTCATCCTGCCCCGACCAGCGCTGAAGCAAGGCAGCAAAGGCAGCCAAATAGGTCATGAACGGAGTTGCGCCGTGGCTGCGTCCGAGGTCACAGCAGCGCCGTGTGAGCCCCGGTGGCAGGGGCCGCCCGATGAGGGCCCCCGCGAAGCTCGCCGCCGGCGGGCGGGGCCGGTCCGTAGGCAGATCGAGCAGGGTAGGCACTCCCGCCAGCTGTTCCGACCACCAGGACAGCTCCCCCGACAAGTCCGAGCCCGCGAGTCGCTGGCGCTGCCACACGGCGTAATCGCCGTACTGGATCGGCGGCTCATCGCCGACGTGAGGGTGCCCGGCCACTCTGGCCTGCACCAGCAGCTTCAGCTCCCGACGGATGAGCCCCATCGACCACCCATCGGCCACGATGTGGTGGACCGCCAGGTGGAGGACGCTCGCCTCCGGCCCGAGCCGGACCAGATGTGCCCGCAGCAACGGTCCTGCCTCGAGGTCGAACGACCGCTCCGCCTGGCGCTGACCGATCGCCGCCTCCTCGGCACTGGCGAGCCCCTCGCCGGCCTCCCTCAGATCGGTCGACGACAGTGCCACTCTGGTCGCCGGGAGCACGACCTGGTGAGGCTGGCCGTCGATGGTGGTGAAGACCGTCCGGAGTGACTCGTGGCGGG